>DATGXG010000064.1 GCA_035299085.1 Bacteroidales bacterium
CCCCGTCACCCCTTCTCCCCTTCTCCCCTTCTCCCAATCTCCCCCTCTACCTGTCTCCCCATCTCTCCTCTCATTCCTCTCGCTGTAATGTGCTGAATCACCCCATTCACCGTAGGCGATTTCATTATCGGCTAAAGCTATACGGGCTTCGAGACATGACTTGCAGTCATCCGGATTCTCATCGGTACAAGGCTTATTCTGATATAGAAGGTAATCGTCGCGGTACTTTCCGGGAGTTATATTGGGCATAATTACGTTTGCGCCTATTTTTATCGCCTTTTCCCTGCCGAGTTTATCAATAGCCTGCAAGGCCGTTGTTGCAGCAATATTCACGTCTTTCATCATAATGCGGAGTATGGCCACCATTTTAAGGGCAAGCTGAAAGCGCTCTTCAAGGGGAATTAATAAATGACGCAGGGCGTAAAAAGGGGTATCTTCATGCTCAAGGTAAGGTCCCATGCCGATCATGTCGATATCAAATTTCTTCATGAACAGCAGGTCGTCTGCT
The DNA here is from genome assembly GCA_035299085.1 of Bacteroidales bacterium. Classification (NCBI taxonomy): domain Bacteria; kingdom Pseudomonadati; phylum Bacteroidota; class Bacteroidia; order Bacteroidales; species Bacteroidales bacterium. The sequence continues at coordinate 509 of DATGXG010000064.1, forward strand.
AAGTCCTGGAGGGTCTGAAACGGGAGACCAATCATAACACCGGTACCAACCTGGTAACCTGTTTTCTGAAGATCGTGAAGGCATTTCAGCCGTCGTTTATAACTGTGAAGTTCGTCATTGGGATGAAGCTTTTCATACAGTTTCTGACTGGATGATTCAATGCGCAACAGGTACCTTTGTGCCCCGGCCTCATACCATTTCTTATATATTGCTTTTTCCTGTTCTCCGCATGAAAGAGTTATCCGCAACTTGCTTTGGGTTGCCTTATGGATATCCTTCAGTAGTTTTTCAACCCGGCGGGTGAATCCGAGCGTTTCAAGCTCACCCGATTGAAGGACAAGCGATCCGTAGTTGTTATCGGCGGCAAAGCGTGCGGCATCCAAAATCTCGTCGTCTGTAACGCTGTAGCGCTTTACATGGGGATTGTCATGCCTGATTCCACAGTAAAGGCAATTCTTATGACATATATTGGAGAATTCGATAAGTCCCCTGAAATACACCTTGTTCCCTACATACTGCTCCTTTATCCTGGCAGAGTGTTCGAATAGCAAAGTCTTATCCGGCCCCTGGGTGGATAGAAGGGATACGATATCGGAGCGGGATAGGGATTCCTTATTAAGAATCTGTACTATCTTTTGAGTTGTGCCTGTGCTGGCTGAATGCTTCGTCGGCATAGGAAATTTGTCTTTAACGGTTTCTTATAGGTTGCTTCCCCGGAATGACGCGGGTTGGAACGGGGCGATAGCTCTTTCATAAACCCCCTGCATGTATGCTATGGCCATGCCATAGTTGGTAACAGGAATACCGGCATCGATTGCAGGTTTGAGCCGGTTCACCAACTGTTTCCTCGTAATCATGCAGCCTCCGCATTGCACAACAAGCGCGTAATCGGTAATCGGTCGTGTAATGTGATTCAGTCCGGATACCACGTCAAAATCAAGTTTTCTTCCTGTAAAACTGCTCATCCACCTGGGAATTTTCATGCGGCCGATATCGTCACATGAAACATGGTGCGTGCATGATTCGAGCATCAGCACCCTGTCGCCGTCTTTTAAATCTGAAATGGCAGGAGTGCCATCAAGATAATGTTCAAAATCGCCTTTGTATCTGGCGAGCAGGATGCTGAACCCGGTAAGTGGAATGTTGTCCGGAACTGAGGCATCAGCCTTTAAAATAACTGAAGTATCGCAAACGGCAAGTTTGGGTTTGACAGCGGTTCTTTTCAGGAAAGTATCCAGTTCTCTTTCTTTAAGAACCACGGCAATGCAGTCATTGTCGAGCACATCACGTATTGCCTGAACCTGTGGAAGGATAAGCCTACCCTCGGGTGCTTCAGTATCCACCGGTGTAATGAGCAATACTATATCACCGTAATTCACAAGGTCACCCAGCAGCGACTGTTTACGCCAGGCCGTTTCCGGCATTGTTTTTTTAATTGTGCCGACAAGTTCCTTCAGATTCCGGTTATCGACCGAACTGAATTCGATCACAGGCACCTTATAAAGCTGCTCAAGTTTCGATTTGAAATCCGGATCAAGTGGAACAAGATCCGATTTATTATGAACGAAAAGAAAGGGCACACCTGAGTCGTAAAACGATTCAGTTAACTCCTCTTCAAAGGATCCAGATGCATTGCCGTTGACCAGCAACAAAGCAAGATCGATAATCTGCATTACCTCTTTTGTCTTTTTAACCCTGAGTTCTCCAAGGGAACCGGTATCGTCAATTCCGGCTGTATCGATAATTATGGCAGGTCCGACGCCTTCGATCTCAATCGATTTTTTAACAGGGTCGGTTGTAGTGCCCGGCTGTTCAGATACTATGGAAACATCCTGCCCGGTCAGTGAATTGATCAGGGAGCTTTTGCCGAAGTTCCTGCGGCCAAAAATCCCGATATGAGGTTTATGTTCTCTTCCTTTATCCATTTCTTATTCTACCATATCATTTAATGAAAAACCTTCGCGGATAAGATTTTCAGGTGTAATTATCCGTTCGAGCCTGCCCTGTTCGATTATGTTCAGTTGCCGGTTCGCTTCAAAAATATTTATATCCCTGTTTTTCATTTCACGGGCCAGCAGGGCAGCCTTATTATAGCCGATGTAAGGCACAAGGGCGGTGGTGACTGAAGGATTGCCGAGCATATTCTCAAACGAACCGGATTTGTGAAGTTTTAAACCCGCAATCATATTCACTTCAAGCGAATGATCAGCTGCTATAAGCAATTTCAGGCTTTCTATCATAGCATGTCCTATTGACGGCAGATAAGCATTTAACTCCAGGTTTCCAAGGCCGCTCAGCGAGGCAACCAGGCTGTCGTTGCTATATACCCTGTGAACAGCGCTTACAACAAACTCCGGAATAACCGGGTTTACTTTTCCAGGCATAATGGAACTGCCGGTTTGCAACTTCGGAATTTCAATTTCACGGTTCCTGAAAAGATCGGACGACAGAAGCCTGAGATCCGACACTATTTTCTCAAGATTTACCGCGTGAGCTTTCAGGATAGCGTGCACTTCAACCAGTGCATCCTGGTTGCTTGTGGCATCACTGAGGTTTTCGGCACGACTGACTGGCAGGTTCGTTACCTGGTGGAGAGTACGGGCCACGTCACGGATAAATTGGGACGGAACCGTAATTCCGGAACCAATGGCACTGCCTCCCAGGTTAACAGTTTTGATTCTTTCAGAACATTTTGATATGCGCCACCAGTCGCGCGACAGTGCATCATTGTATGTACTGAAAAGACGTCCGTATGTTGAAGGCACCGCTTCCTGCATTTCGGTATAGGCTATACGAATGTGATCGCGCGAAGCGGATTCGATCTTTTCCATGGCTGAACGCAGGCTGTTTACAGAAGCTTCGGCATCATTCAGGAGTCGCATTATCGCAACACGCAGGGAAGCAGGAATGACATCGTTTGTAGACTGAAATATATTGGCATGCTCAATCGGGTCAATAAGTTTGTAAGTTCCCGGAGGATTACCCGTGAGCTGAAGTGCACGGTTGGCGATGATTTCGTTAACATTCAGGTTAATGCTTGTGCCTGCGCCGCCCTGGACTGCCGGAACAATGAAATGATCAAAATGGTTTCCCTGTTCCACTTCATTGGCCGCTTCAATCAATGCATCAATCACAGATGGATCAATAAGTGGAGTGGGCAGGATTTTTCCGGGGTATTTCTGATGAACCGTTTCAGCGTAATGTTTATAGGTAATATAGCAGGCTTTTTTAACAGAACCCAGAGCCTGGTACCATTCAGGAAAAAACCGCGTGGCATCGGGAAAATTCCGGGACGCACGGTCTGCATTGATGCCGTATAGGGCGTCATCAGGGATTTGCACAGCTCCAAGAAAATCTTGTTCGGTTCGCATGAGTAGTCTGTTAGTCTGTTAGTTAGTTAGTTAGTTAGTCTGCTGGTCTTCTGGTCTTCTGGTCTGCTGGTCTTCTGGTCTGGGACCTATAGGACCTATGAGACATATGGGACCTATCTCCCATTCTCCCACTCACCCATTCTCCCACTCACCCATTCTCCCATTCTCCCACTCACACATTCTCCCACTCACCCATTCTCCCATTCTCCCACTCTCCCATTCTCCCACTCCTTACTCCTTACTTAAAAATAAAGGTCCCTCTCCCCTGCCTTAATCCTCTCCAGCCGGTTCCGGAGTTCGTCGATGCGGACGTTTCCGTTGAGCTGGTTAATATTTTCTTCTATAATGGCATAGCCTTTCTGAGCCACTTCGGGTGATGCGTAATCTTCGATGTATTCGGCAAGCGTAAGCATGGCATTGGGCGAACAGAAATTCTTAATGAAGCCCGGTACTGAGAACTCCATGAAATGCTCCCCGGTTCTGCCCAGGCGGTAACAAGCCGTACAGAATGAGGGGATGTGCCCTGTTTCAATCAGCTCATCGATTACTTCGGCGAGCGAACGGTCGTCGTTGATTTTAAACTGTTCCCTGTTAAGGTCCTGCGATTCATTCTCAACATCAGAGTATGCGCCAAGTTCAATTTTTGTACCGCCATCAATTTGTGATATGCCGTATTTCATCAGTTCGGTGCGAATATGAGCAGGCTCCCTGGCTGTGAGTATCATTCCCGTATAGGGCACGGCAAGGCGCAGAATAGCCACCATCCTGGCGAAATCGGAATCACTTACGGCATATTTAACTTCACCAACCGATGAAGCATCTTTGATCCTTGGAAATGAAATGGTATGAGGGCCGATGTTATAGCAAGCTTCCAGGTGGTTCGTATGACGAAGCAAACCCATAACCTCAAATCGCCAATCGTATAAGCCGAAAAGCGCACCAATGCCCACATCATCGAGACCGGCTTCCTGTGCGCGGTCGAGCGCCGTAAGGCGATATTCATAGTCCCTTTTCCTGCCTGAAGGATGGTATATTTTGTATGCTTCAGGATGGTAAGTTTCCTGGAAAATCTGGTAGGTTCCGATTCCTGCTTCTTTAACAATCCGGAATCCTTCAATATCAAGAGGTGCTGCATTGATATTAACCCTCCTGATTTCACCGTTTCCTTTTTTAACAGAATAAACCGTGCGGGCAGCATCGGCGATAAACTGAGGGCCGTAATCAGGGTGTTCACCAAAAACAAGGATCAGTCGTTTCTGTCCCTGGTCTTCAAGAGCCATGACCTCGCCGATGATCTGATGTGTGTTGAGTGTAGTGCGTACCTGGTCTTTGTTTGACACCCTGAATCCGCAATACTGGCAATTGTTCGTGCATTTGTTCCCTATATACAGCGGAGCAAACAGGACGATACGGTTGCCGTATACGGCTTTTTTCAGGCGGTGTGCACCATCCCGGATCTCTTCCACCAATTCCTCATCACGTGCATTGATGAGCATGGCTGTTTCGGCCAGGCTCAACCGGTGTTTGTCGAGCGACTTGGCAATGATATCCCTGACAATAACCTTGTCCGGTTTTGCATTTTCAAGAAGCATTTCAATTTCAGCCGCATCAATGAAAGGTTTCATAGGCTCATCCGGGATGCGGTATTGTTGGGGATTGAATTTCATTATTTAGCTGTTTAGTCTGTTAGACTGTTAGTCTGTTAGTCTGCTGGTCTGCTGGCCTGCTGGTCTTCTGGTCTTCTGGTCTGGGACCCATGGGACTTATAGGACCTATGGGACTTATCTCCCGTTCTCCCGTTCTCCCGTTCTCCCGTTCTCCCACTCTCCTTCTTTGTCATTCTTTCGCGTATACCGTTTTGCTGGTTATACCATCCAATCGGCCCAGTTGGCCCGAAAGAGTGCTTATTTCATCGTTGGTACCTTCCACAACAAGTGAGATTACGCTGATTCCACGATCACGGATAGGAATGCCCTGACGGGCTATTATCACGGATGAATGGCCTGAAAGAATGGCGTTGAGTTGCTGAACGTTGTCTTTTTCCCGAACAAGGATAATGATGGCTCCGATTCTCTTTTCCATTGGAATTTCCTTTGGGTCAGATTGATTTTTATGGTTCTTTGTTGCCCTTCGACAAGCTCAGGGACCGCGCAGAAAATGATCGCATCAAAGGTAAAAAAAGTTCTGTTATTTTAATCACAATAGAAATTTAATTTGGTGCTTAAAAATAATTTTGACAAAAATTTTCCATGGTTAGCGTATTTTTTACACTAAGTTTGATTGTCGTATGAATTATGTTTTTTATATTTGTATAAGCACCTAACATCTTCACTAATTCTCACGACTTTGACCAGGCGGTTTTCAAATAGTGATGAAACCTTAATCAGACGGCTTCAGGAAAGCGACAAAGAAGCTTTTGAACTGGTATTCAATCAGTTCAAAGAAAAGCTCTATTATTTTGCTTTCGGTTACCTGCATTCATCAAGCGAATCCGAAGAAATCATTCAAAACGTATTTGTTGCATTATGGGAAAACAGGGACCTTTTGAATGATGCTTATCCTATTCGGCATTATTTGTACCGGATCACAGTTAATCATATCTATAATTTCTTCAAGCATCAGTCGGTTAAACAGCGTTATGCCGAACATCTTGTTTTTGAACAGTCGATTGAAGACGATTATGATGAACAGCTGCTGATGGCCAATGATCTTGAGGAAATTGTGGATACACTTGTTGAAGAACTTCCTGTAAGGCAGCAGCTGATTTACCGTTTAAGCCGCAAAGAAGGACTGTGTCATGCCGAGATAGCCGATCAGCTCGGTTTATCCATCCGGTCTGTTGAAAACCAGATCTACAGGGCTCTTAAATACATCCGTGAAAAACTCAGGCAGGAATCCCTTATTGCCGAATAATTTTTTTTATCAGTAAGTGAGTAGTTGATCCCCCGGTGTTGTATTAATTATGGTTAACCACATTAATACAGCATGCTTCCAGAACTCAAGGAACTTCTCCGAAAATATAAGGAAAACTCTTGTACAGCTGAGGAATTAGCACGTGTCAAACGCTATTTTGCTGACCGGAAATATGAATCTTATATAAAAAGGTATCTTCAACAGGACCTGGAAAACTTCACATTGCAGCAGTCATCATCGGTACCTGATTTCAGTAAAATTTTTAAGTCCATTGAATCCAGGATCGATGATTCTCAGATTGTTCTCCCTTCTATAAAAAAACGCCGTTCACCTGTTCGGCAAATTCTAAGGATTGCAGCCATCCTGATTCCTTCACTCATCTTAGGCGGAATTGCCTCTTATTATATATTTGACAGGAAGCCTGACAGCCAGGTAATTGCGTATAATGAGATCAGAACCCCTCTCGGTGCACACTCTGAAGTGGTTCTGCCCGATGGTTCCACAGTTTGGCTTAATGCCGGCAGTACACTCAGATACATGAATGTCTTTAACCATGATAACCGCGATATTATTCTCACGGGAGAAGGTTATTTTAAAGTGGCAAAAAACCCTGCGCTTCCCTTTAATGTAAAGACCGGAGATCTCAATATACGTGCAGTAGGGACCGAATTCAATGTAAAATCTTATGATGACGAAGGCATTATTGAAACCACCCTGGTAGAAGGGAAAATAATGATTTCGCAAAATAAAAAGTTAAGAAAATCGATATACCTGGAGCCCAACCAGAAAGCTGTTTACGTGAAGAACAACAAGAAGCTGACAATCGAAGATCTCAGGGCTGTAAGAGAAACAAAACCGGAAGTTCTTAAACTTAAGAAAGGCATTATCTATATCGCAGAGAAAGTAGATCCTGTTCCGATTGTTTCGTGGAAAGACAACAGGCTGATCCTGAAAGGCGAAGAATTAAGTAACCTGTTAATAAAGCTTGAACGCAGGTATGACGTCAAGTTCATTTTTGAATCCGAATCACTAAAACAATTCCGGTTTACAGGAACACTTGAAAATGAAACCTTAACCCAGGTGCTGGATTTCATTAAACTTTCAGCACCAATTGATTATGACTTACAGGGTAAGACTGTAATCATTTCGGAAAACAAACAGATGACCAAGAAATTCAGCAATCACATGAAAAAGAAATAACCATGCAAAAAGCCCTAATTACTAACTAAAAACAAATGCGTATGAAATGACAAATAAATGAAAAAAGGGAATAGATAAAGATCTATTCCCCAGTCAAAATCAAGTCAAACATAAATTATGCCGGTACAATTTAGCGGATCGTCCGGTATAAAAATGTCAAACCTAACAAACAATTCAAATTTATGAAAAACATTTCGACTGACGAAGTTTTCTTTCCCAAAAGAAAGCTTAAAAAACTAATCCTAATTATGAGACTATCAGCACTTTTTTTAATGTTTCTTTCATTAAACCTGTCTGCTTCTGTGTACTCACAGAACACCAGGTTTACTGTAGATCTGAACGGAAAGACCGTGCGTGAAGTTTTCCAGTTTATCGAACAAAAAAGTGAGTTTAGGTTCTTTTACAATGATGATTTCGCTTATATCGACAAAGTGGTTGATATGAACGTTAAGGATGAAAATGTAGAACAGATACTGGAACACCTTTTCGAATCTTCTGACATCACGTATAAAGTATTTGACAATAACCTGATTGTTCTTACCCTGAAACAAAACCTCCAGCAGGTTGCCGTAAAAGGAACTGTTACTGATGCAGCCAGCAAGGAACCTCTTCCGGGAACCAACATCCAAATCAAGGGAACAACCATGGGTACCACTGCCGATGCAAGCGGCGCATTCAGCCTTGAAGCCAAAAAAGGCGATGTTCTCATTGTCAGCTTCATTGGATATGTAGCACAGGAAATCACAGTTGGTGATGAAACCATGCTCAATATTGCCCTTGCACCGGATGCAACCAATCTTGAGGAAGTTGTTGTAGTAGGTTACGGTACACAGAAAAGGACCGAAGTAACAGGTGCTATCGCTTCTGTTTCTTCTGAAAAGCTTACTGCATTACCCTCAGCAAGTCTTGATCAGGCCTTGCAGGGACGTGCTGCCGGTTTGACCGTTATTGCCAATGGTGCGCCCGGAACTATGCCTACAATGAGGATCAGAGGCATCAGCACCGTTAATGATGCCAATCCGCTCTATGTAGTTGATGGTGTTATTACTACAAACATCGGCAACATCAGTCCTTCTGACATTGAATCTATTGAAGTATTAAAAGATGCCTCTACAGCAGCCATATATGGATCACAGGGATCAAACGGCGTTATTATGGTTACCACTAAAAAAGGTAAAGCCGGTAAGGTTTTGGTTAATTTCGAAGGCTATACCGGTGTTCAATATAGCAATGCCAGATATGATGTGATGAATGCTGCACAATATGAAGAATATGCAAGGGGCGGAGCATTTGCAACTCCTCAAATTTATTCTGATCCAAATAATCTGGTTTACACGAACCGTCTTGCAGGTATTGGTCCTGACAGACCTAATGGTGGCGAAACCGACTGGCAGGATGAAATCTATCAGAAAGGTCCTATGCAAAACTATGATCTTTCCGTTACCGGTGGTGGCGAAAATTCAAGCTTCAGATTATCGGCCGGCTATTTGAATCAACGAGGTATCATTATTAAGACAGGTTTGGAAAGATACAATTTCAGAGCTAACAGTGATTACACCAAAGGCAGACTTAAAATAGGTGAGAATTTGAGCTTATCTTATAGTTCACAAGATCCTTTGGCTGATAATGGCGGTCGTTCACTTTTGGAACATGCCATTAAAATCGCACCTTACCTGCCTATTTATAATCATGAAAATAAAAGAGGCGGGTATCAGGGTCCTTCAAATGATATTGACGGACAGGATGCTGAAAACCCTGTAAGAATTATGGAATTAAACCGTCGTAATCGCAATACCATGGATATCCTTGGTAATATTTACGGCGAACTGGAAATTATCAAGGGGTTGAAATTCAGAACCAATCTTGGCCTTCAGGATCAGAGGCTGGTTGACAATCAGTTCTATCCTTCATACAATGATGATGACCTGACTGGTACTACGCATCGGCAACCTTTTTCAAGCACATTCAAAAACAGGGCTAATTATACTTCTTTCCTGTTTACCAATGGCTTTACCTGGAATACAACACTGGCAGACAAGCACAATTTTGAAGTATTGGCACTTACCGAATATAACGCGGCACATTCCACTGTGCTGAATGCCAATTCACATAATAAGATTACCGACTTTGTTCCTGAACTTAACAATACTGATGTTTCATTGAGTTCAACAACCACTGACTGGTACAGAATCAGTTATGTTGGAAGAGTAAACTATAACTATGAAGATAAGTACCTGTTATCTGCATCTATCAGAACAGATGCTTCATCCAGGTTCGGTAAAAACAATAGATGGGGTACCTTTAAATCATTCTCTGCCGGATGGAATATAGCTAAAGAATCATTCATGGAAAGTATTCCTGTCATCAGCAACCTGAAATTAAGAGGCAGTTGGGGTGAGGCCGGTAATGATAAGATTAAGGATTATTCCTATATCGCAACACTTACTTCAGATATGTATTATGTTATTGATAACAAGGCTGTTCAAGGTACAACCCCGGGTGGTCAGGCTAATCCTGATTTGAAATGGGAAGAAACAACTATGACCAATATCGGTATCGATTTGGGCTTGCTCAGAAATCAGTTTACTTTGACTGCTGAATATTATATGAATAAAAGTGACGATCTTCTCATGCAGGTTGGTAATGTATTGTCATTTGGTGATTTCCAGGGTACGACAAGTAGAAATGCCGGTTCCATGGAAACCAAAGGTTTTGAACTGCAGTTGGGATACAACGATTTCGAAGGTGCATTCCAATGGTCAGCCGGTTTAAATCTCGGTACCTTTAAAAATGAAGTGAAATCACTGGGTGGTAATCCATATATCTCAGGATTTGGTTTTGAAGGCGAAGATCTGAACAGGAATGAAATTGGTCAGCCTGCTTTCTTCTTCTACGGATGGAAATTCGACGGTATCTTCCAGTCAGAACAGGAAGTTCTTGATTACATGGATGGAAGCCAACGTGCAATGACTACATCAACTTCTGCCGGGGACTTCCGGATAAAGGATACAAATCATGATGGTGTGATCACCGGAGCTGACAGAACCAACATCGGAAATCCATTCCCAAAGATGACACTCGGTTTCGATCTGAATGCATCCTTTAAAGGATTTGATCTGAATTTATTTATCAGCGGAGTATATGGTAATAAAATCTACAATACCAATATATATGACTTAGAGGGCATGCCCAGATTGTTCAATGCCAGCCCGAAAGTTCTCCACAGATGGACTCCAACCAGCCCATCAACTACAATGCCGAGAGCCGGAGTGGTAGGAGATAATCTTAAAGCATCTGACCGCTATATTGAAGATGGTGCTTATACCAAGCTCAAAAACATATCCCTGGGATACACCATTCCTTCAAGTATTTTGAAGAATAAAGTCACTAAACTCAGGATATATGTAAGTGCCCAGAATTTAATTTGCATAACCAAGTATTCCGGTTTAGATCCTGAAGTTGGTTCATACTCAACTGCTGGTACGACTTTGGGTCAAATTGGTGTTCCGGTAAGTACTACACAGAACTATGCAAATGGAATTGATGTCGGAAACTATCCTATTCCAAAATCAGTAATTGCTGGTTTCCAGATTACCTTCTAATTTTTTAAACAGATTTATATTATGAAAAGTTTCAAAAAATACTCTTCACCGGCACTACTGTTCAGTGCATTGGTTCTGATTTTTTCCTGCAACCCGGATAAATTGGAACTTACGAATCCTAATGAACTACTTCCTTCAACGTATTTTACAACACCGATTCAGGTTGAATCAGCTGTAAATTCCATTTATGGTAGTTTGCAAACTACCGGTATGTACAACCGTGGTATGTGGTATGGAAATGACAACATGTCTCATGAAAATACATGTAATCCTCAGCAGGAAGCTGATAAACGCCAATGGCTGAATTTCGATTTCGATGCTTCACATGGTTTGATCGAAGCATACTGGAATTCCTGCTATAGAGGCATTAACAAAGCCAATTTTGTTATCAACAATGCTCAGAAAATCAATGATGTCATTCCTCTTTCAGAAATGTCGCAAGAATTGAAAGATAAGTTTTTGGGCGAGGCACAATTCATGCGTGCACTGTATTACTTCTTCCTGGTCACCAAGTTTGGTGATGTTCCTATTTATTATGGAATTGACCAGGATCTCGAAGCTAAAGGTGTTGAAAGAAAATCAGCTTCTGAAGTTTGGGCATTGATTGAACAAGATTGTATTAATGCTGCCGGAAATCTTCTTGATAAATCGGTTGAACAAAAAGGAAGAGCAACCATAGGTGCTGCCTGGGCGCTTTTAGGTAAAGCACGCTTATACCAGAAAAATTACCAGGGTGCTCTTGAGGCATTTAATAATATCACCGGTTACAATCTTGAACCTGTTTATTTCGACAACTTTACTGAAGAAAATGAAAATGGCCAGGAATCAATTTTCGAAGTTCAGTTTGATATCAACGCAGGTTATGGCCAGCAATGGAATTCAGACCGTTCTGATGCAGGTAAAAATGAAGCCACTTTCAGAGGCCAGGAATATGGCTGTAAAAACTGGTTCAATGTTTTCCCGTCACAGGATCTGTGGAATGAATTCGAAACTGCTGCTGATAACGGTGTAAAGACCGATCCGAGACGCGGTTATTGCATCTATCAAACAGGTGATTTGTATAACAACAATACAATGACCATGGTAATTGATTCTGCCGTTATTTATGCTCCGGATGGCGAAACCATTCTTGATCATTATCAGAGAAGAGGCTGGAAAAAATACCAGAATTATTATAAAGCTGCTACTGAAGGTGCTGTTGCAGGAAATGAATCGGGCATTAACATGAAAATTATTCGCTGGGCTGATGTAATCCTGATGAAAGCGGAATGTTTGGCCAATACTGATCATCTTACCGATGCTGTTGACATGATGAACCTTGTCAGACAAAGAGCTGATGTTGATTTGCCTTTATATGGTACCGCAGGCCCTATGAATACCAATTATCCGGTGGATAACACGGCTAATTTTATGAAAGCACTGGAACATGAACGCAAAGTTGAGCTTTGCGGTGAACAGGTTCGTTTCAGCGACCTGGTAAGATGGAACAGACTTTCAGATTTTATTTTGCTTGAGAGCAAACCTACAACGCCAAAGGCCGACCAGGCTAATTTGTCATTTACCTCACCTAAAAATAATCTGTGGCCCATTCCTGCCAGAGAAATTGCAGTAAATGAAAATATTAGTCCGGAACAACAAAATACCGGCTATTAATTTTGTAAATAATATTGCGTAGGTGGTTAGTACGCAAGGGTTAAAGTACACTAATCAATAAAAAAAGGGCGAAGTCAAAAACTTCGCCCTATTTTTAAAACTAAATTGAGTTTAGAGCGATTTCACAACTAAAATCTGAGAATAATGCCGGTAAGATTCCCGATAAATACGTACATCATAATTATAATTTGTCTATCATTTCTTAACAGCAGTTGTGAAAAAAACAAGGCCCTGTTTCACAAAATGAGCTCCGCACAAACTCACATTGATTTCAACAATGCATTAACCGAATCCGATACTTTCAACTACTTCCTTTTTTCCTACATGTATATGGGAGGTGGGGTTTCAGTAGCCGATTTTAACAACGACGGATTCTGCGATATCTATTTCACCGGTAACATGGTTGGAAACAGGCTTTATCTGAATACAGGCAACCTGGAATTCAAGGATGTTACCGATGAATCCCATACTGCAGGAGATACAAGATGGATGCTGGGATCAACGGTCTGCGATATCAATAATGATGGCTGGAAGGATATCTATGTAAGTGTTTCCGGGCTAAGAGACAACTGTCGCAATATGCTTTTTATCAACCAGGGAAACAATGAAAACGGAATACCCGTGTTCAAAGAGGAAGCAGCAATATACAGTATTGATGATAACGGCAAAAGTACACAGGGAACATTTTTCGACTATGATAACGATGGTGACCTCGATTTGTACGTGGCCAACTACCCTATTACATCCTTCAAATCACCCCCCTATTATTACAGGCAGATGATGAGAAATGCCAAACCTTCTGAATCGGGTCATCTTTACAGGAATAATGGAAGCGGACCTTTTACGGATGTCACTGAAGATGCAGGATTGTTGAATTTCGGCCTGTCATTGAGCGCTACCGTGAGTGACCTCAACCAGGACGGCAACCAGGATTTATTTGTTTCAAATGATTTTACAAGTCCCGATTTCTATTATATCAATAACGGCGACGGCACTTTCACCGACAAAACAACAGAAATCACCGGCCAGACTTCCTTTTACGGTATGGGTGCCGATATTGCCGATTATAACAATGACGGGCTAATGGATATCCTCCAGATCGACATGGCACCCGAAGATAACCAAAGGGCTAAGGAAAACATGACGAGCATGAGCCAGGAAGATTTTGATGACATGATACGCGAAGGACTACATTATCAATATCGTTACAGCACCCTGCAGCTTAACCGGGGAATTTTTGCCAATGGAATACCTCATTTCAGCAACGCCGCATGGATGGCAGATGTCACTTCAACCGACTGGAGCTGGGCAGGACTTTTTGCCGATTTTGACCTCGACGGATGGAAAGATATATTCATTACAAATGGTTCGCGAAGAGATATAAACAACATTGACTATTTTAATGAGATCGGAAAACCCGACTACAACAATAAAACGGGAAATATTGACTGGCTGGACAAGGTAAGACATATGCCTTCAAAGCCTCTTGTTAATTATATCTTTCGTAATAACGGGGATCTTACATTTACTCATGCCAGCCAAGCATGGGGAATCAAAGATAAAAGCTTCTCAAACGGTGCAGCATATGCCGACCTGGATAATGACGGGGATCTCGACCTGGTTGTAAGCAATATCGATTCAAAGGCTGTAATTTACAGGAATAACGCCCGTGAAACCAATAAGGGAAATTTTCTTAAGATTTTACTTAACGGGCCTGAAACAAATAAAATGGGCATTGGTGCAAGTGTCACCATATACATAGAAGGTAAACTGCAGAGATCTGAAATGACTCTCTCAAGAGGTTATGAATCCTCCATGGAGCCAATAATCTATTTTGGAACAGGAAATCATCTTCATATTGATTCGCTCGTTGTGAAATGGCCTGATGGAAAAATCCAGGTCATCCGCAATGTGAAAACGAACACTAACCTGGTACTTAATTACAATAGCGCCGAGGTGCTTACTCAACCTGGTATCGACAAGAGACCATTTACTGATATTTCATCCGATCTGAACCTTCAATTCGTTCATAAGGAAAACCTTTTTAATGATTTCGAAAAACAGGTTCTTCTGCCCCATAAACTTTCTTCGGAAGGACCAGATATCACCACCGGCGATGTAAACGGTGACGGACTTGATGATTTTTTCATCGGCAATGCAATTGGTAGCCCCGGAGCTCTTTTCGTTCAGCGGAAAGACGGCACCTTCACGATTCAGGATGGACCGTGGCAAACAGATGCCGGATACGAGGATACCGGAACTGTGCTTTTTGATGCAGATAACGATGGTGACCTTGATATTTATGTTGTGAGTGGTGGCAATGAGTTTCCCGAAAAATCATCACAATACCAGGACAGGTTGTATATCAATACAGGCAAAGGGATTTTCATAAAAAGTACAGATGCCCTTCCGGCAGAAACCATAAGTGGATCATGTGTTGTAGCATTTGATTATGACAGGGATGGCGATAACGATCTGTTTGTGGGAGGCCGTCATGTGCCGGGAAAATACCCATACGCTGCCCCCTCATTCATCCTTGAAAACAAATCGGAAAACGGAACCATCCGATTTGTCAATGTTACATCAACCGTTGCACCCGAACTTGTGAAAGCCGGTATGGTAACCTCCGCTTTCAGTTGTGATATCGATAACGACAAATGGCCTGACCTTGTATTAGCCGGTGAATGGATGCCGGTGTGCATCTACAAAAATACAAACGGAGTATTTAAAAACACCCCGGTCGAAAACTCCGAAGGATGGTGGTTCAGCCTGAAGGGGGCGGATTTCGATAAAGATGGGGATATTGACCTGGTGGGCGGGAATTTTGGATTGAATTCAAGGTACAGAACGGGTGATAAAACATTCGACGTTTATGCGGATGATTTTGACAGGGATAGACGTTCGGATATTGCATTATGTTATTACCAGGGTGAAAAACAGTATCCGGTGCGAAGCAGAGCTTGCTATTTAATGCAGAATCCGGGACTTGAAATGAAATTCCCTACATACAAAAGTTTTGCTGAAGCCACCATTTCTGATGTTTATGGTAAAGAAGCGCTTCAGAAATCATTGCACCTGATTGTAAAAACATTCGCCAGCTGCTTTTTTGAAAATACAGTGAACGGTAAATTCATTATGAAACCATTGCCTGGGGAAGCTCAGCTGTCTGCTATAAATGATATGGTGATCAGCGATATGGATCATGACGGAAACCTTGATATCTTTGCTGCAGGAAACCTCTTTGATATGGAAGTAGTAACGCCGCGAAATGACGCCGGAGCAGGTGTATTTTTGAAAGGCGACGGAAAAGGTACTTTCACTGTTGTTCCTCCGGCGGTTTCCGGATTTTTCGCACCCGGCAATGTGAAATCAATTTCGCAGATTCACCTGGATAATTCAGAAAATATAAAAGCCCTTCTGATTGGAAACAATAATGGACCTATGCAGATATTTAAGTTGAAGTGAGGATAAATGATGAAAATAAAACCTGTCGCTGTTGTGATGGTGTCCTGCTTATGCATGCTTTCATGCAACAGGTCATCCGAACCATTTAAAAAGCTCTCTCCGTCCCGTTCTGGTATCCGGTTCTTTAATGAACTGGTGGAAAACGACACTCTCAATTATACCAAGTTTCCCTATATGTACATGGGTGGAGGCATATCCATAGGCGACATCAACAATGACGGACTTGACGACATTTTTTTTACAGGCAACCTGGTGCCCAATAAACTCTATCTGAATAAGGGCAATCTACACTTTGAGGATATATCGGCTTCAGCTGGGATTGAAGGAAATCATCAATGGTTCACAGGCAGCACAATGGCTGATGTTAACAACGACGGATGGCTGGATATATACGTGTGCGTTTCAGCCAAATATCAGCCTTCGGATAACCTGCTGTTCATCAATAATAAGGATAACACATTCACTGAATGCGCCAAATCGTATGGCATTAACGATAAGAGTTCATCTGTACAGGCTACATTTTTCGACTATAACAACGACGGACTTATTGACCTGTATGTGGCCAACTATCCCATTGTTCTTGTCAGTATGGGCGCTGAATTCTACAGGGATAAAATAAAGGAAAACAAATGGGAGGAATCAGGACACCTCTACAGGAATAACGGAAACAATACCTTCACGGATGTCACTGATGAAGCCGGGATAAGAAATTTTGGCATGTCGATTGGTGTTGTGGCTGCCGACCTGAATAATGACGGCTGGAAGGATCTGTATATTTCAAATGATTTTAATCCGCCCGACCGGCTTTACCTCAATAACAAAAACGGTACATTCAGCGAAGTGCTTCGGGAATGCACGTTCCAGACTTCCATTTTCGGAATGGGACTTGATGCCGCAGATATCAACAACGACGGATTGCTTGACCTTTACCAGATTGACATGACTCCTCCCGATCATTACAGGAGAATGGTGAATGTTATTCCCATGCGGCAGGAAACGTTTGACAACAGTGTAAATTATGGTTTTCATTACCAGTATATGCAGAATTCACTTCAGCTTAATAATGGTGTATTCGACGGGAAACCTGTTTTCAGCAATATTTCATTGTTTGCAGGTGTGGCTTATACCGACTGGAGTTGGGGCGGAATTTTTATCGACCTCGATAACGACGGGAACAAAGATTTGGTTGTCAGCAATGGCGTTTTGAAAGACATCAACAACCAGGATATCCTTACAACCCCCCGGTCAGGCATGTACTTTCAGAAAAAGAAAGAAGAGTACCGGCCAGAGCTTTTCCCCTGCACACCCGTTGCAAATTATATATTCCGCAATAACGGTGATCTTACATTCAGTGATAAATCGACTCAATGGGGATTTTCGGAACCTACACTGACAAATGGACTTTCATGCAGCGACCTGGATAACGACGGGGACCTCGATATTGTATTTCATAACGTAAACAAGATATCAGCCATTTATGAAAATCGTTCTGCTGCAAAGGACAACCATTTTCTGAAAATTAAGCTCAACGGTCCTGCTTCCAATCGGTTCGGACTGGGTTCGGTCATTTTTGTTACCACGGGTGAAATAACTCAAAAACAGGAACTTACATTAACCAGGGGATACCAGTCGAGTTTATCTCCCGTAGTTCATTTTGGTCTGGGTAAAAACAGCATTGCAGATACTTTAAAAGTAATATGGCCTGACGGTAAGCAACAGACCGTCTATCAGGTAAAAGACGACCAGGTCATTACATTGAATTACACTGAAGCGGCCGGCCGGGATTCATTTGTCAACCAAAGTGCTAAATTCAGGGACATAACCCGTATTTCGGGAATTGATTTTCTACACAGGGAGGATCAGTTCGATGATTTTGGATTCGGTGCGTTATTGCCTTATAAATACTCAAGGCAGGGACCCGGTTTGGCAAAAGGAGATGTTAACGGCGATGGGCTGGATGACTTCTTCGTTGGTAACGGCGCTGGTTTTGAACCAGCACTTTACGTGCAAAAACCGGATGGTACCTTTAAAAAGCAGAGCGGTCCGTGGAGTAAGGATAATCCTTTTGATATCACCGGCGCCCTTATATTTGATGCTGATGGTGACGCAAAATTGGATATTTACGTGCTGTACGGAGGCTATATGCCCGAAAACCCTTACCAGGACCGACTTTATCTCAATTCACCGGGAGGATTCAAAAAATCAGAAGCCTTGCCTATAATGAATAAAAGCGGTAAAACCATATGTGCAGCAGATTATGATGGAGACGGAGATACGGATCTGTTTGTTGGCGGAAGAATTGTGCCCGGTAAATATCCCCAGCCTTCCGGAAGTTTCATACTCAGAAATAACGGTATGAAGGGTCCAAAACTCAAATTTGAGGATATAACTTCTTCAGCGGCCCCTGAACTGGCTGAGGCCGGTCTTGTAACAGATGCCATTTGGATTGATTTTGACGAAGACGGAGATCCTGACCTTGTGATGGCTGGCGAATGGATGAATATCCGGTTTTTTGAAAATGTTTCCGGTAAGTTCAGTGATGTAACTGAAAAGATGGGATTCAGCAATTCAACCGGATGGTGGTACAGCTTAAAGGCTGCAGACACAGATAATGACGGAGACATGGATCTTATCGCCGGCAACCTTGGCAGAAATTACAGGTACCGTGATGATCAATCGTTTCAGATATTCTCATATGATTTTGATGTTAACGGGAAGCAGGATATCGTTCTTTCCTATGTTCAGAATAACATCCGTTACCCTGTAAACAGCTTCGATGAGAGTTCAAGGCAGATTCCGGTTATCGGTCAGCGCTATAAAACATATGATGAATTCGGGAAAGCTTCGCTGGATGATATCTATGGAGCATCTGTACTGCAGGCTTCCTATTCCTGCAAAATAAATACATTTTCCAGCGTATGGATTGAAAACCAGGGAAAAGGAAAATTCGTCAGTCATAACCTGCCTAACCTGGCACAGCTATCTTCAATCAATGCCATTGCGCAAATTAACACAAAAGGTGTTACGGAATTCATCCTCGGCGGAAATCTCTTTGATACTGAAGTAGAGACCCCAAGAAACGATGCCAGTATAGGCTTTGTTCTCAGGTATGATAAGGCCAAGGGAATGGAGGCCATACCGCCGTCTCAAAGCGGGTTAATGATACGCGGTGAGATAAGGAAAATTATTCCAATTAAACTGGCAACCGGTAAAAATGCTATTTTGGTTGCCACAAACAATGACACACTGAAATTGCTTGAAACTGATTCAGCGTTTTAAGATAGTTTATGGATGATTTCTTTCATTTGATCATAATGCTCTTCCATGCTGAGCAATAACCGCACCTGCGCCCTTGTACGCTGGAGATTATGACCTTCATGGTTTATGTGATAATAAATATCTCCGTTCAGATGATCGGTAAGAAATCTCAGGCTTTGCATGTATGTTAGCGCTTTGGCCGACAATGCCAGGTGATCTTTTTCAACATCGTTCATTACATTTCTTGTCTGTTCAAGGAAACCTGCCGCATAGGCTTCATAAAATTTCATATTGATCGAAACCTGGTTGACGTTGCTGTCATCTTCATCACCTGTATTGGTGAAAGTACGGATTGAATCACCGAAATCGTCATGGATAAAGCCGGGCATAACGGTGTCCAGGTCAATAACGCAAAGACCTTTACCATCCTCGTCAAAAAGCACGTTATTAATCTTTGTATCATGATGCACAATTCGTGTATTGATCTTATCTTCCCTGCCCAGTTTGCGGATTATGATCATTTCGTCTTTTCGTTCGCGCAACAGGTTTATTTCATGGCTTGTTTCCTTAATTCTTTCAGGCACACCGTTTTTACAGGCATCCTCAAACTGGCGTATCCTCATTTCCATGTCGTGAAATCCACGGATAGTTTCACCCAGGTTAGCTGCTGGTAAATCCGAAAGCTGATTCAGGAATTTTCCGTAGGCTTTTCCTCCTTCATATACCTGGTCTTCACTCACTGCTTTATCATACGTTTTATGACGCGGTATATAGACGAAACAGCGCCATACTTTTTTATTTTCATCGGTATAAATTAAATCTCCAGTTTTGATGGGAATCACGGTAAGAACTGAACGGGTGATGTCAGGAGCTCCTGATTCTTCAAGTTTTTTGCGGATATGATCCGTAACCAGGCTGATGTTTTTCATTACGGTTACCGGATCACGGAAGACTCTCGTATTGATTTGCTGAAGGATATAGCTTTCGGTTGACCCTTTCGCCAAGAAAGTCCCGTGAATATGACCAGATCCGAAAGGTATGATATCGGTAATGGTACCGGAAATAATAAATTGAGAAATGATATGTTTCATCTGGTTAAATGCTATAGCTGAACCAAAGTTAAGCAGGATTCAGCTATGAAAACAGGCTTTGCGGATATTTTTATAGTAAAGCAAGTGTAACTAACAACCTAAACCGATATGTATTCAAATATGCTTCGACTCCCTTCGACAAGCTCAGTGTAAACGCTCAGCATGACATTGGTAAAATCGTAAATCGGTAAATCCTAAATAATTTCGACTCTGTCAGGTTGTAAATGAAAAGCCCGGCAAAAGTGCCGGGCCTAAAACTATTTTTTCTCGAAAGCCGCGTCAAATGCAAATCCTGATGACCTGAAATCGATTTTTTTCACAAACGTACAAGCCTCTTGGGCACCTGCTTCCCGATCCATGGCACTGTCTTCCCATTCCACTGATAAAGGTCCCTGGTAGTTGATGTGATTCAATGCCCTGATGATCTCTTCAAAATTGATGCAGCCTCTTCCAAGACTTCTGAAATTCCAGAATCGACGTGGATCACCAAATGTTACGTGACCGCCGAAAACACCCACTTTGCCGGGCTGGTTTTTCCAATACACATCTTTCATGTGAACATGAAAGATCCGGTCGCTGAACCTGTAAATGAATTCCACATAATCCACTCCCTGGTAACCCATATGACTGGGATCGAAATTAAAACCAAAAGCAGGGTGATAGTTTATTGCTTTAAGTGCTCTTTCAGCGGATACAATATCAAAGGCTATTTCGGTTGGATGGACCTCAAGGGCATATTTCACACCGATTTTCTGGTATTCATCGAGAATCGGTTTCCACCTTTCCGCAAAGTCATGGTATCCTTTTTCGATCATCGCTTCTGTTACCGGAGGAAATGAATAAAGCCATGGCCATATTGAACTTCCGGTAAACCCGTTAACAACACCTACGCCGAGTTTTTTAGCTGCATGGCCTGTGGCAATGATTTCCTTTGCAGCACGTTGCCTTACTCCCTCAGCATCACCATCACCCCAAATATACGGCGGCAGTATGCTTTTATGCCTTTCATCAATATTGTCGCATACAGCCTGGCTTACAAGGTGTGTGGAAATTGAAAACATATTTAGGCCGTATTTTTGCAGCAGCTGTTTCCGGAAGTTACAATAGGCTTCATCGGCCTTGTCGATTTCAACATGGTTGCCAAGGCATCCTAGTTCCAATCCGTCATAGCCGAAAGCTTTGGCTTTCCGGCAGACTTCCTCGATGTCAAGGTCTGCCCACTGAAGGGTACATAAGGTTACGGGACGCATAATGTAGCTTTTTAGTCTGTTAGTCTGTTAGTCTGTTAGTAGTTTAGTAATAAGGATTTAAGGCCTAAGAGATTTATCAAATTGATTACTTAATACCTGATTACTTAATACCTGATTACTTAATACCTGATTACTTAATACCTGATTACTTAATACCTGATTACTTAATACCTGGTTACTTTCGAATACTTTAATTCACCATATCCAGCCATTTGGGTCCATCAGAGAATCCTGATTTCACAACGGTTTCAATGAATTGCATGCCGCGAACGCCGTCTTCGATACCCGGGAAGTCGAGCCATTCGGGTTTGGATTCTTTTCCTTCCATTTTTGCTTTCACTGCAAGGATAAAATTCCTGTAAATATTGGCAAACGCCTCCAGGTATCCCTCCGGGTGGCCACCTGGTGTGCGGGTGTTATGTTTGGCAGTTGCACCCAGGTAACCCTGACCGGTTCTTAGGATCTCCACCGGTTTACCGGGCCATTTCAGCAGCAGCGTATTGGCATCAGCCTGTGTCCACTCAAGCCCTCCTTTTTCACCATACAACCTGATCTTGATTGCATTTTCTTCACCGGCTGCTATCTGTGTGGCCATCAGCACCCCCTTTGCTCCATTATTATAGCGGATAAGGGCGGCGCCATCATCATCGAGTTTCCTGCCGGGGGCAAATATGTTAAGCTCGGCGCACAATTGGGTGGCTTTTAGTCCCGAGACATATTCAGCAAGATGAAAGGCATGTGTTCCTATATCACCCATGCAACCGGCAATACCTGACCGGCCCGGATCGGTGCGCCAAACTGCCTGAACGTTTCCTTTGTCTTCTTCTTTATCCGAAAGCCAGCCCTGGGGATATTCAACATATATCCGGCGGATCTTTCCGAAAATACCCTTCTTTACAAGTTCTCTTGCTTCCTTTACAATCGGGTAGCCTGAATAGGTATGCGTTAAGGCGAATATAAGGCCGGTTTGATTTACTTTATCCCTCAATTTTTTTCCTTCTTCAAGTGAAAACGTGAGCGGTTTATCAAGAACCACATGAAATCCTTTTTCAAGTGCCATTACACATGGCTCATAATGCAAATGATTGGGTGTAACAATGGCAACAAAGTCCATCCGTTCATTTTCAGGCAGCTTTGCTTCTTGTTCAAACATTTCTTTATAGCTGCTGTAAATCCGGTTTTCCGGAAGAAACAAAGCTTTTCCGGATTCGAGTGAAACTTCGGGCCTGCTGCTGAAACAGCCGCAAACCAGTTCGGCCTGTCCATCCATAATAGCTGCGATACGGTGTATAGCCCCGATAAAAGCACCGGTTCCTCCGCCCACCATACCCATTCTGAGTTTTCGGTTGATCATCTGATAAAATTGTTAAGTCTTATGTGAATTTACTTTATTTAAGCTTTCAGACCAAATGATTTTTTGATTGAATAATAAAATCTGTATTGCTAACTTTAATGGTTCACACAAATTCTTAAAATTCTGATTATGAAAAAAACAATAACGATTATTGCTGTATTCTGTATGGCATGCGGTATGCTGGTTAATGCCCAACACCAGGTACCCGAAGGTTTTACTTCCCTGTTCAATGGAGTGGATTTTGAAAACTGGAAAGTACCGGAAGGAGATAACGGGCACTGGAAGATTCTCGATGGAGTGATTGACTATGATGCACAAAGTGAGGCAAAAGAAGCTAAGGACTTGTGGACAACCAGGGAATTCAAGGATTTTATCCTTTATGTTGATTTTAGAATCAAATCAACACCCTATAAGAATCCTAATGTTCCTATCATTCTGCCCTCTGGATTGCATAAGAAAGATGAGAATGGCAAGGAAATCACAACGGTAGTGCCGGATTCCGATTCAGGGATTTTCCTGAGAGGCAGCAGCAAGTCGCAGGTAAACATCTGGTGCTGGCCCATCGGATGCGGCGAAGTTTACGGATACCGCATGGATGAAAATATGCCAGCCGAAGTGAGAAAAGCCGTTACACCGGTTACCAACGCCGATCACAACATCGGGGAATGGAATACTTTTAAAATCACAGTTCAAGGCAGTGTGCTTAATGTGGAGCTAAATGGCATTCCTGTAATTATAAATGCCACTTTGCCGGATTTACCTGACAAAGGCGCAATTGCGCTGCAGCATCACGGAGGCAAAGATGAAAAAGGCCAATGGAACAGTCCTCCCGCTCTGATGCAATTCAGGAATATTTATATAAAGGAGATGTAAGATTGTTGTACCTGCAGAAACGCACGGAAGTGTATCTCTATAAACCCAGATTTTTTCACATTTAACCATTTACAAAATGAAACGCCGAAACTTTATCTCAACAACCGCGGCAGCAGCCGGATTTACAATTGTTCCGAGGCATGTACTCGGAGGCATCGGATATATTGCGCCGAGCGATAAACTCAATATCGCCTGTATAGGTAACGGTACGCAGGGAACGCGTGTGATGCTAGAACTTCTTAAAATACCCGACTTGCAGATCATTGCCGTAGCCGATCCGGTTAAAGACGATAACCGCTACCAGAACTGGGGAGAATTCGAACTTCGCAACAATATCCGGGAGGCTATTGAAGAGCCATTGTGGGATGAAGGGATAAAGGGCTGCAGGGCAGGTCGTGAACCGGCAAAGCGAATTGTGGATACCTGGTATTCCAAAAAACAGGGTGCTTCGTATAAAGCCTGCACAGCCTATGAAGATTTCAGGGAATTGCTTGAAAAAGAAAGTGGTCTTGACGGTGTTGTGGTTGGTACTCCCGATCACCAGCATGCACAGGTTTCTGTTAAGGCCATGGAGAAAGGCAAACATGTGTATTGCCAGAAACCAATGACCAATGCCGTATATGAGGCCAGGTTGATGGCTGAAAAAGCTACAAAAACAGGTGTTGCCACACAGGTAGCCACACTGAATGCCTCCTCTGCCGATACTGACGAGCTTTGTGAAATGATCTGGAGCGGTGCTATTGGCCCTGTAAGGCAAGTCTTCAACTGGTCGAACAGGCCGGTTTGGGAGACAGGCTTCACTCAATTGCCTGAAGAAGAAAAAATACCGAAAGGATTCAACTGGGACCTTTGGCTTGGAAGGGCTGCTGAACGACCTTTCAGCTATAAATATACCCACACTGTTTTCAGATCATGGTATGACTTTGGCACCGGAGCCATGGGTGATATGGGCTGTTACTCTTTTGCTGCCATTTTCCGCGCCCTGAAACTGGGTGATGTGTCCACTATCGAAGCTTCGGCCAATACAATAGTCGGTGTTGTGGATGGCAACCCTTCACAATTGCAATATGTATCGCATCCCCATGCCATGAACGCGCATCTTACATTTCCTGCCAGGGCCGGTATGCCTGAAGTCGACCTCTATTGGGTTGACGGGGGAATGAAATTCTTCCGCTTCAAAGAGCTTCTTGAGGATAATCTTAGTTACGACGCTGACGGCTTGCTGTTTGTCGGAGATTATGGGAAGATATTATGTGAATTCCATGGCGGCAATCCCCGTTTGATTCCCGCATCACGGAATAAGAATTATATTAAGCCGCCTCAAACTATTGAACGTTCCAAGGGCCATTACCAGGACTGGATTGAAGCATGCCGAGGCGGAAAGAAAGCCCGATGTACTTTTGAATCTGCCGCACCCATCACTGAAGCACTGAACCTGGGAATTATAGCCATGCGAACAGGCAAACGGCTTACCTGGGATCCGCAGTCGTTCAAAACCAATGACGACCAGGCCAACAGCCTGCTGAAACCGGGTTACAGGAGCGGGTGGGAGTTGTAAAAGGCCCGTCATTGCGAGGAGCTTGACATTACTCTGATTATAGTAGAGAATCAGTGCGACGAAGCAATCTGCCCGCACAGGCACACCCTTACAAAGAGTGTATACCAGCTGTCAATAAATATACCCCACGCCCGAATCTCTCTTTGCACAGTCCTGCCTGTGCGGGCAGATTGCTTCGTCGCAGGAGATTTTAGTATAATCAATGATCGGATTGGCTCCCTCGCAATGACAATCCCTGGCATGACAAATATCTTTTTAGTCATTCTCCGAATTTTATAAATTTCATAGTTTTTTATAAACTTCAACCCTCAAACTTCAAACCCTGGACAGGTAATCTACTAAACCCCTAAATAGCTAAACTATGCCCAAAGTCAACAGAGAAGAAGCGCTGAATTATCATTCATGCGGCCGGCCAGGCAAGGTGGAAGTGATCCCCACAAAACCATACAACACCCAGTATGATCTTTCGCTCGCCTATACCCCGGGAGTAGCGGAACCATGCCTCGAGATCCAGAAAAATCCTGAAGATGCCTACATCTACACATCAAAATGCAACCTGGTGGCTGTGATTTCAAACGGTACGGCGGTGCTGGGACTGGGAGACATAGGTACTCTCGCAGGAAAGCCTGTTATGGAAGGAAAAGGACTTCTCTTCAAGGTTTTTGCCGATGTGGATGTTTTCGATATTGAAGTTGATGAAAAAGATGTCGAAAAGCTCATCGATCATATAAGGGCTATCTCACCCACTTTTGGAGGTATTAACCTGGAAGACATCAAAGCACCCGAATGCTTCGAAGTGGAAGAACGGCTCAAAAAAATGCTTGACATACCTGTATTTCATGACGATCAACACGGGACAGCCATTATATCGGCGGCCGGTTTGCTGAATTCACTCGAAATCACAGGAAAGAAAATCAGCGAAATTAAGGTTGTCATTAACGGTGCCGGTGCATCTGCCATATCGTGCGGCAGGCTTTACAAAAAGCTGGGTGTAAAACCTGAAAACTTTCTGATGCTCGACAGCAAAGGTGTTGTTTCGAAAAAGCGGACCGACTTAAATAAATACAAACAGGAATTCGCCCAGGACGTTGAAATTACAACACTGGCCGAAGCAGTACAGGGCGCAGATATGTTCCTTGGATTGTCTACAGGCAATGTACTTTCAAAGGAGATGCTTAAAACAATGGCTCCGAATCCTGTTGTTTTCGCCATGGCAAATCCCAATCCCGAAATTACCTATGAAGATGCCGTTGATGCGCGCAAGGACGTGATCATCGCCACCGGAAGAAGCGATTACCCTAACCAGGTGAATAATGTACTGGGGTTCCCGTTCATCTTCAGAGGTGCCCTGGATGTGAGAGCACGCACAATCAATGAAGAAATGAAACTGGCTGCCGTATACGCACTGGCTTCACTGGCCAAGGAAGCGGTTCCTGAACAGGTAAATGCCGCCTATAAGGTATCAAACCTTTCTTTTGGCCGCGATTACATTATTCCCAAACCGCTCGATCCGCGCCTGATAACCCGTGTGGCACCTGCAGTGGCAAAGGCTGCGATGGAAACCGGGGTTGCGCGAACTGTCATAACCGACTGGAAAGCTTATGAAATACAGCTCATGAAAAGAATGGGTCTGTATGATAAACTGGTTGATGATATCCGGAACCGGGCAGCACAAAATCCCAAAACTATTGCTTTTGCCGATGCCAACAACGTGAAGGTGCTGAAAGCAGTGCAGATTGTTCTACATGAAAAAATAGCAAGTCCCATTCTCCTTGGTAATGAGGAACAGATCCTCAAAGTGGCTGCAGAAAATCACATTGACCTTACCGGCACACAAATAATCGATGTTCATAGCGACAAGGAAGAAGGCAGGAGAAAGCGATATGCCCAGGGCCTATATTCTAAACGACAGCGTAAAGGAATGACCTATGAAGAAGCTCTCGAAAAAATACATGATCAGAATTACTTCGGAGTCATGATGGTTGAATGCGGCGAAGCCGACGGTTTCCTCGCCGGTTTCACTACCCGGTATGCAAACACCATAAGGCCTGCCCTGCAGGTGCTGGGCACCAATAACAGCCTGCATCACCTGTCAGGAATGTATATCGTGATTACGAAAAAAGGACCGTTCTTCTTTGCCGACACAACGGTAAACATTAACCCGACATCAAGAATGCTGGCCAACACCACCCTGCTTACAGCCAATGAAGTACGCAAATTCAATATGGTTCCCCGCATTGCCATGCTTTCTTATTCGAACTTCGGGTCAAACCGGGCTCAGAGTCCTGATACTGTCCGTGAAGCAGTAGAAATACTGCATCGCGATTACCCTGATCTTATTGTCGACGGTGAAATGCAGGCCAATTATGCATTCAATAAAAAACTGAGGCAGGAAAAATTCGCATTCAGCAAACTGGCTGATATGGATGTGAACACTGTTATTTTCCCTGATCTGAATTCGGGAAATATAGCGTATAAGATGATGCAGGAACTGGGGAGTGCCGAAGTGATAGGCCCGATAGTAACAGGTTTAAGAAAGCCCGTCCAGGTACTCCAAATGGCCAGTTCAGTGAGGGAAATCGTTAACATGGCTGCTATCACTGTTATTGATGCACAAACATACAGGGACGAGATTATCAAACTTTAGGTGTTTTTGTAATATTCATTCAGTATATTCGTCATAACTGAAAACACCTTGTCATGTACAGAATCATCCTTTTTGTTTTCGTGCTTCTTCCTGCTGTCACTTTTGCACAGAGCAAGAGCGTTAACCGTTTCCGGTCGGATTTCAAGGAAAATTCAAACCTGTTCTTCTATTCGAGTACACTTAAAATGCTCAATTCGGATAATAATCCCGAATTTGCCGGTATTCTGGACGGCATTGAAGAGATCAGGGTCCTGAACTATACAAAATCGGCCCAAAAGTTTGATAATAACGATATCACCTCACTTAAAAACGGCCTTCAAAAGGAGAACTACAATACGATCATGATGATCAATGAAAAAGGAAATACGGTGAATGTTTATGGTCGCGACAAAAATGGCCGGATGGCCGGGCTTGTTGCTATCGTTGAAAATACCGAATCACTTGTTGTAATTGACCTGATTGGTTCGGTTGATATAAAAAAATTTATGGAGCTAAAAAACAAGCTTGAAGATAATTCGGTGAAACAGCTCTGATTATCCATTAAATAGTAAACCATTGAATCCTGTTGTAACTACAGTCGACTTAACCAAGCACTACGGGAGAATCAAGGCTGTTGAGAAACTCTCATGCAGCATACCCGAAAAAAGTGTTTTCGGTATTCTTGGTCCGAACGGCAGCGGTAAAACCACCACGCTGGGCATGCTTCTGGATGTAATCAATCCCACATCGGGAACCTACAGCTGGTTCGGCAATCCTCCGGATAAAAAGAATCTTCAAAAGATCGGGTCAATCCTTGAAACACCGTCGTTTTATCCTTACCTGACAGCAGTGGATAACCTCAAAATAATCGCGGGGATTAAAAACTGCGGTTACCAAAACATTGAGGAAGTACTGAAAATGACAGGCATTTATGATCGAAGGTTTTCATCATTCCGTACCTTTTCGCTGGGTATGAAACAAAGGCTTGCACTGGCTGCTGCATTGCTTGCCGATCCCAGGGTGCTTATCCTGGATGAGCCCACAAACGGCCTTGATCCGAAAGGGATTGCCGAAATGAGGGAGCTCATCAAAACAATTGCGGGACAGGGAAAAACAATCATCCTGGCCAGCCACCTGCTCGACGAAGTGCAAAAAGTGTGTTCGCATTTCGCCGTGTTGAATAAGGGTGTATTAATCTATTCGGGACTTGTGAACGAAACCCGGCAGGAACTGAGCCTTGAAATTGCAGCTGAAAATAATTCCGCCCTTGCAGCGGTTCTGTCAGGTTTTCCGCACCCGATAAAAATTGAAGAAAGGGGTGAAAACATCCTTGTGAACATCGGCGGAAATGTGAGTGTAAGCGAGTTAAGCCGGTTCATTTTTGAGAAGGGTGTTGTGATAACCCACCTGGTCGCCCAGAAAAAATCACTTGAAGATCAATTTCTTGAAATAGTAAACCAACAGGCATGAACAGAATTTTTAAGATCGAACTGATCAAGATCCGCTCCAACGCATCTTTTTGGGTACTGGCCAGTTTGCACATCGGTATTATCATGCTTGTTGTGCTGAGCGGAAAAGTGTTTCTGAAAACATTGAATATTGACGGGCAGTCGATCACCAACCTGATGAACACCTCGTCAATTCCAATTTACCAGTTCCCCGATGTATGGCATAATATCACCTATGTGGCAGGTTACCTCAAATTTATCCTGGCTATTTACGTGATTATTTCAATAACAAGCGAAATCGGTTATGACACTCTCAGGCTGAATATTATGAATGGCCTGAGTCGTGGCGAATTCATAGCTTCCAAAATGTTTCTTGTAATGCTCCTTTCATTTTTTTCGACAGTGTTCTTATTTATTGCCGGACTGGCACTGGGTTTAACAAGCACGCCAAATCTTGAATTACACTATATAATCAAGTATTCAGGGTTCATTCCCGCGTATTTTCTGCTTCTTACAGCTTACCTGATCTTCGCCATGCTCATAGGATTGCTGATTAAAAGGACAGGGCTGGCCATGGGACTGATGTTCCTGTATACAATCATTATTGAACCGGTTATTGTTCTGAATATTGATACCGTATGGATTAAGGGGCTATTCCCGTTAAAAGCAATTAATAACCTCATCCATATGCCATTCGGAAAATACCTGCTGCGCGAAGTACAGGATTATGTGGCTATGAAAGATATAGTGATCGTGGTTGCATATATGGGCGTATTCCTGTATTGTATATTCCTTTTGCTCCGAAAACGCGATTTAAAATAACGCTTTCCGGTATATCTGAATAAGTTTCGGCGCTTCGTTTTCCCAACAGAGATCCTGCGCGGCTTGTTTCAAATTCTCTTTCCAGGTAATACGGGCCTGGTCATCATTGAGCATCCTGCTTATTATGCCGGCCAGTTCATGAGGATCACGGGTTGAGGTGACCTGTCCCGCCCCGTAAGTTTTTATTACAGCTGCCATTTCCGGAAGGTCAGAAACAAGAACCGGAATACCCGACTGGATGTAATCGAACAGTTTATTGGGAAGTGCATAATAATAATTCAATCCCAGGTTCTCTTCAAGGGAAACGCCCAAATCACTTGCCCTGGTGTAAACCAATAAATCCTCCGGTTTAATTCTTCCGGTGAATTTCACTTTCTCCTCCAGGTGCAGAGAAGCGGCGAGACTGTGCAACTCATTTTCAGCGTAACCCGAGCCGGCTATAATGACTCCGGTATCATTAATCCATTGCATTGCCCTGATCAGCAATTCAATTCCCCGGCCCATATTGAGTGCGCCCTGGTAAATGATCTGCTTCTGGAAAACTCTACCCGGGCTGGCAGGCGCATTATCATTCAGACGATATGGCATGTTGCGGATCACTTCCATATTGATCCCGTATTTGGTTGAATAATGAAGAGCTATAGAAGGACTTACCGTGTAACTGTATTTCACACGGGGAAGAAAAAGCCTCTCCAGTCGCTCCCAGATTTTCCTTGTAATGTTTCTGCCAACCAATTCGGGTAATTCTGTAAACAGTTCGTGACTGTCGTAAATAAGAACTTCTCGTTTCAGTTTTGAAGCAATGAAAGCAGCCGGGAGTGTATCCAGATCATTGGATACAATTGCAGCGGCATTTGTGAAAAGCAGGTAAAAAAACAACCGGGTATTAAATTCCATGTAAAAGAGCGGACCCTTTTTGAAGATAAGGTTAAACCTGCGGGCCTTATAGATATTACCTGAAACCGGCAGACTGCCGGGTCGCCTAATCCCTGCAATCACAATTTCAGATGGCAGGGATGCAAGTGTTGCAGCTATCCGGTTAATCCGCTGATCGGTTACAATATCATTTGTTACGCACAGGATGATTTTCATCCGCTTGTTTTTTGATCCACTAATTTAGAGAATCTTTGTAACCATTTGTTCCATTCTCACCCGTGAGGTCGTATATTTGTGCTCACAATTTAATTTCATGGGCATTGTAAATGAAAATGTCAGTTTGCAAACCTGCAATACATTCGGTATTCAGGCGAATGCCCGGTACTTTACTGAACCGTCAGACACCGGTGAGATAACTGAAATTCTGCAATCATCATTAATTAAGAAAAATCCTTTGCTGATCCTGGGTGGTGGCAGCAACATACTCTTTACCCGCGATTTTGAAGGCGTAGTCATGCGCCCTGCTATCAAGGGGATCGAAAAGATAAAAGAAAACGATAAGGACGTAATCATACGTGCAGGTGCAGGTGAGAACTGGGATTCCTTTGTTGCTTATTGTGTACAGAACGAATGGTCCGGAATTGAAAACCTTTCATGGATACCCGGGACTGTCGGGGCCAGCCCGGTTCAGAATATAGGCGCCTATGGCGCGGAAATCATGGATTATATCGACGCCGTAGAGGGATACTATATTCAGAATTCAAAAAAGTTCAGATTATCCGGAGGTGAATGTCATTTTTCATACCGTAACAGTATCTTCAAGAATGAACTGAAAAACAAGGTTGTCATCACTCATGTGAATTACAGGTTGAATAAGATAGCTGAGTTCAATACAAGTTACCCTGACCTGGCAAGGGAAATGGATGATTTTGATGAGACTTCCATTCAGAATATAAGACAGGCTGTAATCAATATCCGGAAAGCCAAACTTCCGGATCCGGCTGAGACGGGTAATGCCGGGAGTTTCTTTAAAAATCCAGTAGCTACGTCCTCGCAGGCCGCAAATTTGAAAAATCATTACCCGACGATTCCTCTCTACCCCATGGAAAATGGCACTGTTAAAGTTTCAGCTGCCTGGCTTATTGAGCAAAGCGGATGGAAAGGCCGGAACTGCGGAAAGGCCGGAACCCATAAACGACAACCGCTCATTCTTATAAACCTGGGTGGAGCTACGGGACAGGACATTCTGGAATGTGCCACCCGTATCCAAAAAGCAGTTAAAAGCCATTTTGGAATTGGGTTGGAGATGGAGGTGAATGTGGTTTAGAGGCTTAGGCTATTAGGCTGTTAGGCTATCACCAGTCACCTGTTACCAGTCACCAGTCACCAGTCACCAGTCACCAGTTACCAGTCACCAGTTACCAGTCACTAATCACTACATACACTGGCAAATGATCCGAAAATCCGCCGTGATAGCGGAAACCGGAATAGGT
The DNA here is from genome assembly GCA_035299085.1 of Bacteroidales bacterium. NCBI lineage: Bacteria > Pseudomonadati > Bacteroidota > Bacteroidia > Bacteroidales > Bacteroidales bacterium. The sequence goes on from DATGXG010000064.1 coordinate 33,362, forward strand.
ACGGTAGGGTTTCATGCCTGTGTAGGTTTCGTCGGGCTCAAGAAGAAAAGATCCGTCGAAAATGTGATAGCTGTTTGACGTGATCCGACCTGAAAGCAGCAGGTTACCGGAAACCATGATCTGATCGAAAATGTTCCAGGTTCCCTGGAATTTAAGCGTGCCTTTCACCGGCCCTTTTTCAGGAATCCGGCTTAAATTATATAATCCTTTCGTGACCGGATGTTCAGGAGTTCCGGCATTCAGTACCCTTACCAAACTCTCATCCGTTGGCTCATCATTGAAATCACCCATAATAACAATGTTTGACGCCGTATCATGATTAAAAAGCGAATCTGCTTTCTGTCTCAGCAGTGATGCGGCGGCAAACCGGCTTTTATCGGTTTCCAGCTGACCGGCTGAACGCGACGGCCAGTGATTGACAAACACATGAAAGGTATCAGATTGCGCAAGGAGACATGCATATAAAATTTCACGGCTTACCACAATGTTTGTATCGATCCTGAAATAGCGGCATTCAAGAACTTTAACAGTGGAAGGATTATAAAGGAGTGCCACATCGATTCCCCTTTTATCGGGTGAATCCCGGTGAAGCCAGGAATAGCCGAACTTTGAAAGCGATGTTTTGGCTACCAGGTGATCCAGTACATAGTCATTTTCAATTTCACATAAACCAATGATATCCGGGGGATTCCATTCTCCAATGGCTATGAGAACCTTGCCCAGGTTGTTTTCCTTAGCTGTAAAGCGCTTGTAAGTCCAGTGCATGGCACCTGCCGGCGTAAAATCGTTATCATTTGCTTTGGGATCATCTGAAGGATCAAACAGGTTCTCAGTGTTGTAAAACACTATTTTTATTCCGGAAATTGTTTGTGCTGCTCCGCTGAAAGCCATTGAGAGCCATGCTGCAATGGCTATACTACACACTGACAGCCCGGCACGTGTCATGACTCAGTCTTCTTTTCGTTCAAAAGCACCCAGGTCGGGACCTTCATCGTTGTTCCTGAGGTTCCCCTTAAAATCCTCTATTAGGAAAGGCCATGCCTGCAGCAACTGCACATCACCCGAATCTTTTGCCGGAGAAAGGGTGTCCAGGCTGAAATCAAGATGATACCTGTCGGTGTCGTTCACGAAAAGAGGATCTTTGTTGATAAACACTGAAGTGAATTTGGCTGCCGGGTAGTTTGAAATTGAATCTTCAACAGCCTTTAAAATACAGTGGTCGAAATGATAGGTGAAACCGGCCTCAGGAATAAATACAAACTGGAGCTCATGCGGATAATTACCCGTGACAATGCTGTTCATGAAATCGGCTTCTTCAAGGTCGCCCGCATACCTTACATATTCATATTCGCCCGATGAGGGATTCAGTTCAGGATTGTTGAAAAAATTGGTCAGCACAACGGATGGAGAGTTGCGTGAAGCGCCCGGAACCCCGTTGTTATCAAATGTGCAATGCCAGAAACGGTAATTTCCGCCCCGGAGAAGGGCTACCAAAGGTCCCGCTGAATTGGCAAACACAGTATTGTAACAGGTAATGTCGGCACCGAAGGCATAAATACCGGCAAATGAAACATTCAGTATCGTGCTGTTTGAAATCGTCAGGTCAGGTACACTGTAATCGGTCGGATAGCCGATCTGTATGCCCGCAGTGGGATTCATGATCAGCACATGGTTAAGCGTATTGTCGTGGCTTACAGGGTCAAAGTAGATCGTTCCCCATTGACCGGGAATGATATCATAAAATTCTTCGGGCCTGTCATTCTGAAAAACAACCGGATTTTCGAAAGTCCCTTCGGCTTTGAGGCTGCCATATACCACCAGGCTTGCATTCCGGTGAAAATAAATTTTACAGCCGGCATTGATTGTAAGGATTTCACCGGTATCCACCGCCAGGTAATCGTAAATCAGGTAAGGCTTATCGGCTTCCCAGGTCTGGCTTGCCGTGAATTTACGCTTTATCAGGTGCACATCCTGTCCGTATGCCAGCAGTTTGATGTGTTGAAGCTTCCCGTTTGTATTGAAAACAACCGAATCACGAACCAGGATAGGATTATTTTGATTATTCGGGTCGACAGTGACTGCCACAAAAACAAATAAACTGTCATCAGGTGGTATTTTCACATTGCTTACCCTTGAAAGGGGTTCACCGTCGATATTCAACCTGAAAAATGAGGCGACACCTCCGGCTAACTCAATGTCACTGATCAGGAGAGGCCGGCTGCTGCGGTTATAAACCTTGAAATAAAGAGTGGCCGAGCCGATTGAGGTAAAAACGGTGTCGAATGTCACTGTGTCGGTTGAAAACGACGGCATGGCTTCAGGATCCGGATCAAGTTCCTCACGGTTGCAGGAAATGGCAGCCATGACAAAAAGTATCGCCGGAACGAATGTAATCAGATGTTTCAGAATATGTAAACTCCAGATTTTGGAATTGCCTTGAAGATCAATCACGGAATGTGTTTAAATGATTGGTTAAAAAGTTATTCTTAATTTCAAAAATCTCTTTATTTTTATAGCAAAAATAATTGAATATTGGAAAGTATTCATAAATGTTTGGTTTTCGGTTTTCTTAATTGCACCTGTTTGGCAGGTTAACTTTCTAATGGGACTTCCGATGGATATCACGCAGGCTAAATCAACCGACCTAATTGAGATTCTGTATTTGTTAAAAACCTGCATTCAGGATATGAATGCAAAAGGCCAGAAACACTGGAACAATTGTGTTCCGTCTGTGGATGACATTCAGATCGATCTTGATAAAGGTTTTATTTATCTGATAAAGGACAAAGGGGTGTGTAAGGGAATGATCACCCTGAATGAGCAGGAGCCTGAAGACTATAAAAAGCTTTCCTTCAATTCATCCGGAAAAAAACCTCTCTTTTTACAAAATATTGCAGTGCATCCGAGGTGGCAGGGCATGGGAATTGCTACTCAATTGGTTAATTTTGCACAACAAATTGCCAGGGAAAAAGGATATGACTGCCTCCGCCTTGATGTATTCAAGCCAAGCGACAAAGCCAGACAGCTTTGTGAGAAACAGCTTTTCAAAGAAGTTGCTTCCTTTCACCCTGCTTTCCAGCAGACACCTTTTGTCTGTTATGAGAAACAAATTTAATACTCAATTTTCCATAATCATGGAAAATCTTCCGCACTAGTTGCCTGTTATTAAACTGTTCATTTCTTTCCTGGGAAAAATACCCCTTTTCTTCATGCAAGCTGTTATATATTTGATTGCTTAACTGTTAGAGGATTAAGGTAATGAACAATTTAATTATTTATCAACAACAGGAAAATAATGCTTTAATAATTTCTCATTCATTATTATTCTTGCATCATTATTGATACCAGTTAGTATTAATCAATTCTAAATTCTTTTAACTATTCGATGAAAAACAATGGGAGTAATGGTTTAAGGTCCAAAAAAAATGGTCAGTTACCCAACGGATCATTCGGACCGGTGGAAAACCTTGAGCATTATCTTCAACCCGATTGGTGGAGACGTATTTTTAACTCCATGTATCTGAAAACAGATGCTGACGTGGTTGAGGACATGCAAATTACTAACAGGGAAGTTGACCTGTTTACCGACATTCTCGGTCTCGACAAAAACATGGTCATTCTCGATCTGGCCTGTGGTCAGGGCAGACACTCACTTGAACTTGCCCGCAGGGGATTTAATAATGTGAACGGTCTCGATCGTTCTCATTTTCTTATCAGAAAAGCGAAGAACATTAACTCGGCTGAAAACCTCACTGCCAATTTCAGGGAAGGAGATGCCAGGAAATTGCCATATCCCAATGATACTTTTGATGTTGTGATGATGCTCGGAAACAGCTTCGGCTATTTTGAAAGTACTGAAGATGATATTAAAATTCTGAAAGAAGTATTGCGCGTGCTTAAGCCAAACGGAAAATTCCTGATTGACGTGGCTGACGGCAACTACCTGAGAGATAATTACAACCCCCGGAGCTGGGAATGGATCGACTCAAAGCATTTTGTATGTCGCGAACGTTCACTGGCTTCTGATAACCAGCGCCTGATAAGCCGTGAAGTCATCACCAATATCAACAAGGGCGTTGTGCTCGACCAGTTTTATGCTGAAAGACTATATAATAAAGACGTGTTGTTTAACATGTTTCAGCGGACCGGTTATATTAACGTGACATTTCATGGTAACCTGGATACGGATTCGAAAAGAAACCAGGACCTTGGAATGATGGAACGCCGCATCATAGTGACTTCCCAGGCTGCAAAAGAATGGAGCCTGGTGAAAGCTAAGAGATCGGAACTGAAGAATGTAGTTGTCATTCTTGGTGATCCCGATAAACCGGATGTAGTTAAACCTACAGGCGGATTCGATAAAAATGACCTGGCGACGATCAGGCAACTGAAGATTGCGCTGAGCAGCCTTCCTGAGTATAAATTCACTTACCTGTGCAATCATAACACGCTTGTCAATGATCTTATGAAACTCAAGCCCCGCACAGATTTTGTAATGAATCTCTGCGACGAAGGGTATATGAATGATCCCAAAAGGGAGCTTCATGTTCCTGCTATGCTTGAATTGCTGGGAGTGAATTATACAGGCGCCAGCCCGCAGGGACTTGCTTACTGCTATGATAAATCGCTTGTGAGGGGAATTTCACGTGAGATGGGAATTCCTGTTGCTGATGCAGTCTTCATCAAGCCGGAAGACAACGTATTTGAAATGAACATTGATTTTCCGGTTATTGCAAAGCCCAATTACGGCGACAGCAGTATTGCCATTACATCTGACAATGTTTGCTATACTTACGAGAGCCTGAATGACGCCATTGTAAGAATCCGCGAAAAAGTAGGTTTTGAGAAACCTATCATTATCGAGGAATTTCTTCCCGGTAAGGAAATAACAATAGGTATTATAGGAAATCCGCCGGAATCATACACTGTGCTTCCGTTTGCAGAGGAAGATTACTCGGCTTTGCCCGATGAATTGCCTAAAATATGCGGGTATGAAGCAAAATGGCTTGAGGACACCCCGTACTTCAACCTGCTGAAATCAATACCCGTGAATCTGCCCGAGGAAACCGAAAAGATGATCACCGAGCAGTGCCTTAAGTTGTTTGAACGCCTGAATTGCAGGGATTATGCACGGTTCGACTGGAGATTTGATAACGAAGGTGTTCCCAAGCTGCTGGAAGTGAACCCGAATCCGGGATGGTGCTGGGATGGCCACATGGCTAAAATGGCCACACTGAGAGGTATGGAATACGCTGAAATGTTGCGGTTCATACTGCAAACTGCCGAACAACGGTTCAGTTCAAATGGAAATGGTAACGGAAACGGAAATGGTAACGGCAATGGCAATGGCCATTCAAACGGCAACAACGGAAACGGCCACGACATTCTTGAAACGGCCGATAGATTGAGCTGGGCGGAGGAGAAGAATTAAATCGTTTCATATTGTTCCAAAATTGTTTCAAATGGTTTCAGGTTGTTTTAACAACTATGGAACCATTTGGAACTATTTGAAACAACATGAAACTATATGAAACTACCTGGAACTTTCAAACACTTTCTCAAACATCTTACTCCACTCCCTCGCCTTTCTTTCTTTCCATGCATTGGAGTGGTAAACATAGCTGGCCATGAGCGGAAGCACTGTTGTGGCTTCGGCGAAAACCATCTGTTCGTATTGTGTATCTACCTTACCCCATGAAGAAGCTTCCTGAAGCGTTGATGACGAACAGGCTCCGTCGCGTACATCAGCAACCGTGATCTGTACGGCATACTTATGCATGGGAACCGATTTGCCGAGTATTTCAGCACAAACAACGGTATCCTGGGCGAAATTTTTGGGTACTCCGCCGCCAACCATGAACAGGCCCGATGTCTCCGCTTCCATTTTGATCATGGTGAGTTCACGGAAATCACGCACTGAATCAATAGTAACATGACTGTCGGGGTTTTCCCACTGGTGTTTCACCAGGCCAAAACCGGCGCTGCTGTCAGAAAAAGCAGGGCAGAAAATGGGAACATTTTTTTCATAACAAACCTGTATGAGTGAGTCTTTCTTAACCGAATTTTTCACAAGGTATTTACCCAGTTCCTTAATGAACTCACGTGATGAATACGGTCTGTGCTCAAGCGAATCGGCAACCCGTTTAATAGTGGCATCGCATACCTGCAGGTCCTCTTCATCAATAAAAGTATCGTAAATCCTGTCGACGTAATTATCCCTGAGGTGATTATCGGGTATGTCTTTTCTGCCAACATAATGTTTGAACCCGATGGCTTCAAAGAAATCCATGTCAATGATGCTTGCACCGGTGGCCACAATCACATCGATCATATTGTTTTTAACAAGATCAACATAAACCTGCATACAGCCTGCTGCGCTTGTACTGCCGGCAAGGGTGAGGATGTTTGTGCAATCCTTATCCTTTATCATTCTCAGCAGGATATCAGCTGCGTTGGCCGTATCACGCGAGGAAAACGACATCTTCCTCATGGCATCAATAATGGGAGTAGCATCAAAAGATTTGATGTCAACATGTTCAATCGTATTCTTTAATAAATCCTTTTTTGCTGTCATTTTCTTTTCCTCTGTTTGATTATCAAATGATTAGTTAAAATTTAATTAAGGGTACAAATATAGGAAAAAAGTAGATACCGGATGCTGGATACTGGATGCTGGATAAGGTCGTCATTGCGAGGAGCGTGACAAATCATTGATTATAGCAGGATTAATAGTCGACGAAGCAATCTGCCCGCACAGGCAATGCCTTGCAAAAAGAGATTGACGACTAACAAAAACACCGAACAAGGAACACCGATTTAAGATTTTAGAAGTTTTTCTACAAACTTCTCACATCTCCCTACTCTCCTCTTTCTTCTCAAACGCTTCTCTCCCCTCACTGAACGAAAACCATGCCAATCCGAGGGCGCCCAACGTATCGATCCATCCGAAGCCGGTTAATTCGTAAATCAGGCTTGAAACCAGGAGAACAACCGACATATAAATGCAAACCAGCGTACAATTGGCATCAGCGAGTACGGGTTCTGCCTGCAGACTTCTTCCGCAACTTACCTTTGAACGATATAACCAATACATCACCGCAATTGAAATAACCGAAATAACAACACCCCAAACAGTTGTCTCAGGTTTGTGACCCTTTACGAAATTGAGAATGGCACCGGCCACCAAACCTGCAGTCAGCAGGTAAAAAGCTGTTCCGGTGATCAGCAATGCCCGTTTCTCAAATTCCGAACGCGTTGATTCAGGGTGTTTACGGATCCTGACAGCCATTTGCAATATGCCAAGGCCTGAAATAACTTCAACAAAACTGTCGACTCCAAAACCAGCCAGGGCAAGCGTTTCGTCGTTCAAACCAAGAATCAGCGAAATGATACCTTCGGCCAGGTTATAGATAATGGTAAACAGGGCCAGCCATACAACCCTGTCCATAGTATAGTTTTTCATAGTTTAAAGATACTAAAACTATAAAAAAATCTTTCGGTTCAAAAGAAACAGAACCATTCACCGAAAAAATCCCGCGATTCACCGATTTGTGATTTTTTGAAAGTTAGGCATTCCATAGTTTTGAAGCGAGCTAAACGTTTGAGGTTTGACGTTTGAGGTTTGACGTTTGAGGTGTAAAGTTCAGCGACATGTGAGATCAACAACAAACATTAAACTTCAAACCAGAAACATTTTATTGGTTTTTTTAGTTTACAATTTGCTGAACTAAAAAAACTGTTTACCTTTGGGGCTCTATTATTAAACTAAAATGACTACTGAAGACAGGATCAAACGACAGAAAGATATGGTCGAGATGGCCGGTCGCTTTTACGATAAAAAGGGACTTCAGCCGGTGGCGGGCCGGATCATGGGTTTGCTGATGATCATGGACAAAGAAAAGTACACTTTTGATGAAATTGTTGAGGAACTCAAAATCAGCAAAAGCTCTGTCAGCAATGCGCTGAAATTACTGGAAGTGGCTGATTACATCGAATACACAACCGTACCGGGCGACAGGAAAAGGTACTTCCAGATTAAGAAACTCGATAAATACGCGCTCGTCGATGAACACCATAAAACGCTAACCGGTACACGTGATTTTTTGAAAACCGTGCTGGATCTGAAAGCCGATAAAAATTCGGAAAACGCAATTTTTATTAAGAACCTGCTCGATATGCTGAATTACTTCCTCGACCGGTTTAATGATATGAGAGAGGAATATGAAAAGAAAAAATAAGTTCGAAAAGTTATAAACTATTTAAACTGCAATATACCATCCAATTATGAAAATGATCAGTCTGCTTTTAATTTCGATACTTGCCACGGCAGGTACCGGTGTTTTTGCCCAGGACCAACCCGGTTCACTGACACTCGAACAGGCCATTGAATATGCCCTTCAGCATAATAAAACGGTTTTGAATGCCAGGGGACAGGTAGCTTCATCGATCGAGCAGGTTAAAGCTGCCCGCGCACAGGGCCTTCCCCAGATCGACGGAAGCCTTGATTTCATGACCTATTTCAATTACGAAATGAACTTCAGCTTCGGCGGGGGAAGCACAGGTGGTTCATTGGGAGATGTTATGCCAATGCCTCCGTTTGATGTGGGAGATACTTTGCTTATGCACATGATCTCGGAATCAATGAGTGGCGGTCCCATTGTGATGAACAATCAAATGAGCGGTAAAGTACAGTTTTCACAGCTGATCTGGAGCGGCCAGTACTGGTCGGGTGTTGCTATCGCCAAAATAGCAAAGGACCTTTCCAGTCAGAATGTGGTTAAGACCGAGCAGGATGTGAAAGAAGGGGTAAAGAATACCTACTATATGATTCTTGTAACTCAGAAAAACCTGGATATCATTCAAGAAAACATTAAAAATCTGAACGAGACCCTGAAACATACCGAAAATATGTTCAGGACCGGTATTGCCGAACCCACCGATGTTGACCAGATTCGGATTACTCTTAGCCAGTTGGTCAACAGTCAGAAATCGGTTGAAAGAGCGGTGCAAATGGGGTATAACATGCTTAAATTCCAGCTTGGTGTGGCTCCGGATGCCAACATTTCACTTGCCGACAATATTGATGGGATAATGACTTTGGTAGATCCGGCGAAAACTTTGGATCCTACTTTCGATGTGACCAACAACATTGATTATTCCATGATGGAATCGCAGGTTAAAATCAGTGAAAAACAACTGGGAATGCAAAACTGGTCGTATTCACCCACTGTGGCCGGATTCTACAGTTATACGAAAAAGATCATTACAACCGGTTTTGATATGACACCTAATCATTTGGCCGGTTTCTCGGTCACTGTTCCTATATTTTCAAGCGGACTCAGACGGGCCCAGGTAAACCAGGCCAAGGTTAACCTTGACATGGCCAGACGTAACCAGGAAATGGTTAAGGAACAGCTCGAAACACAGAAAAACCAGCTTCTGTTCAACTACCAGAGTGCTTATGAGAACTATAATACACAGAAAGAGAATGTGGATATTGCCCGCAGGGTTTACCAGAACATCCAGAATAAGTACAACCAGGGTATGGTTTCAAGCCTTGACCTCACACAGGCCAACATGAACCTGCTGGGTGCCGAAAGCAATTATTTTTCGGCTATCCTCACGCTATTGCAGGCCCAGACCTCATTAGATAAATTATTTAATAAGATTTAAGCCCAACATATTAATATCTATTACAATGAAAAATTCAAAAGTACTTTTAGCTTTATTACTTATCATCCCTGTAGCCTTCTCATGCGGTAAAAAACCGGCCTCCGGAAAAACCGCCGATTCTTTGGCTGCAGACACTACCGTTTACAGGGTAAAAGTTATTTCACTTGAGAAACAAAAAGTATCCCAGGATATTGATTTTACTGCCAACCTGCTTCCGAATGAAGAAATCAACTACGCGCCTGCCTCACCGGGCCGCGTTGAAGAAATCTATGTGGAAGTCGGCAACCATGTAAAGAAAGGCGACCTTATTGCCCGTATGGACCGTACCCAGCTTCAGCAAGCCAGCGAACAGTATGAAAATGCGAGAACCAATTTTCAGCGCATGGACACCCTGCACAAGCTGAATAGCATTTCACAGCAGCAGTACGATGCCATAAAAACCCAGTATGAAGTGGCTAAATCGAGTTATGATTTTATGAGCAAGAATACAACGCTCGTATCACCGATTAACGGAATTGTAACCGGCAAGTATTTCGAAAACGGCGAACTTTATTCTGGTGCACCCAACACGGCAGCAGGCAAAGCCGCCATCGTTACCCTGATGCAGATTAATCCGCTGAAGGTTATGGTTAATGTTTCAGAACGTTTTTACCCCGTTGCAAGGAAAGGAATGAAGGCAACTGTAAGCCTGGACATCTTCCCCGGCCGTACTTTCAACGGTGAAATTTCGCAGATTTACCCGACGATCAGTCCTGAAACAAGAACCTTTCCTGTGGAAATCCTCATCAAAAACAATGATGAGGTGCTCCGTCCCGGCATGTTTGCCAGGGTTAACCTGAACCTGGGACAGGCTGATGCTCTTATTCTGCCTGCCAATGCTGTGGATAAACAGGAAGGAACCAATGACCGTTACGTTTACCTTGCCATGCCTGATAATACAGCTAAAAAAATCCGGGTTGAGTTAGGCCGGAGGTATGATGATAAACTCGAAGTGATTTCAAATGAAATCAAAGTAGGTGACCCGGTTATTGTAGCCGGCCAGGATAAGCTGCTCGATAAGTCGAAAATCACCATTGTGCAGTAACCTGTTCGAAAATGATATTTTAAAAGCTTTAAAGATTTAAATTATGAGTATTTACGGTAGCGCTGTAAAGAATCCGGTAACCACCATCATGCTTTTCATGGGTGTGATTGTCTTTGGGATCTATTCGTTCATTAAACTCCCGATCGACTTCTACCCCGAGATGGAGTATCCGGCCATCATGGTATTCACAAGTTACTCCGGCGCCAATGCTTCGGACGTCGAAAGGAATGTTTCGGAACTTATCGAAAACAGCCTGAACACGGTCACCGGTGTAAAAGAAATAACATCCACTTCACGTGATAACGTGTCGGTTGTAACTCTTGAATTTGAATATGGAACCAGTCTTGACGGTGCAGCAAACGACGTCAGGGACGCGCTGGGTTTTGTCACCTCTACTCTTCCTGAAGGATGCCAGGATCCGATTATTTTCAAATTCAGCACGAATATGATGCCCATCCTGATGTATGCCGTTACAGCCGATGCAAGCTATGCCGGTATTAAGAATGAGCTTGAGGAAAAGATCGTAAACCCGCTGAACCGTATCGACGGAGTGGGTTCTATCAGTCTGTTGGGCGTACCCACCCGCCAGGTTATGGTGAACATTGATCCCCGCAGAATGGAGGCTTATAACCTCAGCATTGAACAAATTGGTTCTGTGCTGGCTGCAGAAAATCTGAATATGCCTTCCGGAAGTGTGGATATGGGACAAATGAGTTACCCGTTGCGTGTGCAGGGTGAGTTTGCCGAAAGCGAGCAGGTGAAGAATATCGTGCTTGGAAATTTCGGCGGCAAAACCATTCGCATGAAAGATGTGGCCACAGTATCCGATTCCCTGAAGGAATCGAATCTCGACGAAAAGGTAAACGGCCGCCAGGGTATCACCATGATGGTGCAGAAGCAGTCGGGAGCCAATACAGTGCAGGTTGCCCGCGAAATTCAGAAACAACTTGCGCTGCTTCAAAAAACACTGCCTTCGGATATACAGATCAGCACCATTTTCAACACCAGTGATTATATTTCCGATTCTATCAGCAACCTCACCGAAACACTGCTTTATGCATTCCTTTTCGTAGTGCTGGTTGTAATTTTCTTCCTCGGCAGGTGGAGGGCGACGTTCATTATCATTCTGACAATTCCGATTTCACTGATCTCTGCTTTCATTTATCTTGGAATTTCAGGAAATACGATCAACATCATTTCACTTTCCGCTCTTTCCATAGCGATTGGTATGGTGGTGGACGATGCCATTGTAGTGCTTGAAAATATTTCAAAGCATATTGAACGGGGCAGTACGCCCAGGGAGGCTGCTATTTACGCGACAAATGAAGTATGGCTGGCTGTTATCGCTTCCACACTTACCATTATTGCCGTGTTCTTCCCGATGACTATGGTATCGGGTATGATGGGCATTATGTTCCAGCAGTTAGGATGGATTGTGACCATCACAATCGGCGCATCGGCATTGGCAGCTATTACGCTTACACCTATGCTTAGCTCTAAACTGCTCGTTCTTCAATCCAAGAAAAAAATTCCCGGAAAATTCAGTCATGACAGGCTTATTTTACCTCTGCTTAACAAACTGGATGATTTTTATGTAAGAACATTACGGTGGTCACTGAAGCACAAACGAATCGTCATTCTTTCAGCTATTGCTATATTTGTATTTTCAATCATCCTGGCTGTAATGTTCCTTAAAACTGAATTCATTCCTCAGACTGACGAAGGACAGATCAGTGCGGAGATTGAACTTCAGGCCGGAACACGGGTTGACCAGACGGTTAAAATTGCCCGGAAAATAGATGCCTTTATTAATGAAAACATTCCTGAAAAAGATCTAGTATCCACATCGGCAGGTTCTGATGACAATGCAGGTTACACTGCATTGTTCCAGAATTCAGGTTCCAATGTCATTAATGTGACAATGGCTCTCACCAAAGCCGAAGAGAGGGAAAGGAGCGTATTTGACATTGCCGAAATATTCAGGAAATACCTGTCGACAATTCCTGAAATTGTAAAATTCAATGTCCAGACAGGTAACGGAGGGATGTCAACCTCTACCAACACTGTTGATGTGGAAATATTTGGTTATGACTTCGATAAAACCAGTGTACTGGCCAACCGAATCGCTGAAAAAGTAAAACAGGTTCCGGGAGCCCGTGAAGTGCTTGTAAGCCGTGAAAAATCAAAACCCGAACTGCGTATCACACTTGACCAGGATAAAATGTCGGATAACGGCCTGAACACAGCCATGGTTTCAAGCATGATCCGCAACAGGATTGTAGGATTGACGGCTTCGAAATTCCGCGAATCAGGTAATGAATATGATATCATAGTAAGGTTTGATAAAGATGCGAGGAGTTCGATCAGCGATATTGAAAACATTGGTATTCCTACTCAGAAAGGTATTGTTCGACTTGGTGAAATCGGCAAGATCCAGGAATTCTGGTCGCCTCCCAACGTGGAAAGAAAGCGCCGTGAAAGGGTTGTCACTGTTTCAGCCACACCGTATAAGGTGGCCCTTGGTGAACTGGCAACCAACATCAAGGCTGAAATTGACAAAATGGAAATTCCGGCCGGTGTAATGGTAAATGTCGGCGGTGCCTATGAAGACCTTATGGATTCAATGAAAGACCTGGTACTGTTGTTGCTGATCAGTCTCATACTGGTATACATTGTCATGGCATCGCAGTTTGAATCATTCAAAATGCCGCTGATCATCATGGCGTCCATTCCGTTCTCATTTACCGGGGTTATTCTGATCCTTGTGCTGACAAAGACAACATTGAGCGTCATAGCGATGCTGGGTGCGATTATGCTGGTGGGTATCGTTGTGAAGAATGCAATTGTGCTGATCGATTTTACCAACCTGATGCGCGACAGGAATTATGAACTCGACGAAGCCATCGTAAGGTCAGGGCGTTCACGTCTGCGCCCGGTTATCATGACAACGGCTACAACGATCCTGGGTATGCTTCCGCTTGCGCTGAGCACCGGACAGGGCTCCGAAATCTGGAAGCCCATGGGTATATCGGTAATCGGCGGCCTTACATTCTCCACCATGGTAACACTGGTTATTGTACCGGTTATCTACAGGGTTGTTGTCCGCAGGTCGGAGATACGCCACAAGAGAGAAACTGAAGAACTTGATTTTATGGAATCTTAAAAATCCCGGAAATTATGAAAGCAATAATGATCATCTATAACCAGGCGCTCACCGAGAAAGTGGAGTATATGCTTGAAAAACTTAACGTACGGGGTTTTACTCAATGGCCGCTGGTTTACGGTTCGGGCAGCAATACAGGTGAACCCAGGATGGGAACCCACACATGGCCTGAAATGAATTCATCCCTTATTACAATCGTTAATGATGAAATGGTGGATGAGATTCTGGATAAGGTTAAGAAAATGGATGCCATCAACAATGAAATCGGGATCAGGGCATTCGTTTGGAACGTGGAGAAGATGGCGTAGGAAAAGCGCGTCATTGCGAGCCCCGGTTCCTCCGGGGCGAAGCAATCTGCCCACACAGGCAGAGCCTCCCCAGAAAATTATTAATCAGCCCGGGTTTTACCGGGCTGATTTCTTTTCCTGAGCCCAACGGCTGATGCACTTTACAATGTCCTGCCTGTGCGGGCAGATTGCTTCGTCGCTTAATATTCTGCAATAACCATAAAGCTTCATGCTCCTCGCAATGACGCGCTTTTGCATCCAGTATCCATTCCCTCCAGCATCTTTCTTTATTTATACTCCTTCTAAATTTTTGCCGCCCGTTGTGCCGTAATTCATTTCGGCTTAAATTTATCCCTTACAAGCTGAAAACCATGAATATTGAAGCCTATTTTAAGGTAACGTACGGACTGTATGTGGTGAGCACGGCTGCGGATAATAAGAAGAACGGCTATATTTCAAATACCGTTTTCCAGGTTACTGCCGAGCCTGCCCGTTTTGCCATCGCATGCAGTAAGAATAATCTTACAGCCGATCTGATCAGTAAAAGCAAAACATTTGCAGTATCCGTATTGCAAAAGGATACCCGACCCGAAATAATCGGTACATTCGGTTATAAATCGGGCCGCGACATTGACAAATTCAATGCATTTAAGCATATAACAGGTAAAACCGGATCCCCGATACTGCTTGAAGATACGCTTGCCTGGTTTGAATGTGAGCTTGATCAGACCATCGACACCGGTTCACATGTGCTTTTCATCGGAAACGTGGTGGACGGCGATCTGATAAACCCCACGGGAGAACCGCTCACATATGCCTATTACAGGGAAGTGAAAAAGGGAAAGGCACCTAAAAATGCTCCTACTTTCATTGATCCTGAAAAACTGAAGAAACAGACTCCTTTGTACGAGAAATATTACTGTACCGCCTGTGGGTATATCTATGACCCTGCTGTTGGAGATCCTGAAAACGGCATACCGCCGGGGACCAAATTCGAGGACCTGGCCGACACATGGATATGCCCTGTATGCGGAACACCAAAGGAGGATTTTGCGAAGAAGGAAGAGTGACGTCATTGCGAGGAGCGTGAATAAGCTTCATTAACAAGAATGTAAATGCGACGAAGCAATCTGCCCGAACAGGCAGAGCCATACAAAGAGATGCCGGATACTGGATATTGGATCCTGGATCCCGGATGACCCTGGAGTCCCTGGAGTCCCTAAGGTCCCTGAAATAACATCGAACATGGAACACCGATTTACCATTTAAGAAGTTTTACTAACAGACTACAGAATAACAAAAACACCGAACAAGGAACACCGATTTAAGAATTAAGAAGTAGCAAATAACATTTAAATTAATATAATCATGGAAAAAAGTCTCAAAGGAACAAAGACAGAACAGAACCTGCTGAAAGCATTTGCAGGTGAATCACAGGCCCGTAACCGCTATGAATTTTTTGCTTCCCAGGCAAAAAAAGAAGGTTATGAACAGATTGCTGCCATTTTCATGGAAACAGCTACACATGAAAAATCACATGCAAAACGGTTTTTCAGTTTTCTCCAGGGTGGCGTTGTTGAAATCAATGCCGGGTATCCTGCCGGTGTAATAGGAACAACAAAAGAAAATCTTAAAGCGGCCGCTGAAGGCGAAAATGAAGAATGGACCAAGCTCTATCCGATGTTTGCAGAAATTGCAAAAGAGGAGGGATTTCCTGAAGTGGCCACTGCTTTCAAACTGATTGCAAAAGTTGAAGCCGAACATGAACGCCGCTATATGAAACTCCTGCAGAATATCTCCGAAGATATGGTGTTCATGAAAAAAGGCAAAGTAATGTGGAAATGCCTGAACTGCGGCTATGTATACGAATCGGAAAAGGCCATGGAAACATGCCCTGTTTGCCATCACCCGAAAGCTTTCATGCAACTCCTCGAAGAGAATTATTAATGGTTTAACAGAAAAAGGCCCGGCAGAAACCGGGCCTTTTTTATTGTTTATATTGATAAAAGCTTTCAGGCGGCCCCAGGTAACTCTGCTTTACTCCGCCCATATTCACAACAATTTTCTGTATCACAACACCGGGATCAACCATGCGGATTTTCAGCGTATGATAGCCGGCATTACCGGTCTGGTGCTTGGAATGTGTAATCCTGTAATTATCGCTCACAGTCTGCTCCCATTCACGGTTTCCATTCCGGGCATCAAAATCAGCAGGGACAGCCGTTATAATTTGTGGCTCCTCATCATCAAAAGAAATCGCATACCTGAGAGGCTTTCCGGGAAGGAAATTCAGTGTGGGTGCCAGGTACACAATAACTTCTGCCTGACCCTTGCTGAATAAATACATGGGATATTCAAGACAAGGGGCATTTTTATCGTGTGTCAGTTCAGGAATATCAACGCCTGACGTTGCCCTCATCCCTGATAAAGTATGGCCGAAATCCTGGATTTCAAGCCACCTGTTTTCACCAAGATCTGATTTTTTTGAGTAATGCGCCGCCTCAACCGATACATAACCGTTGTTTTCAACGAACCCGTTGAGTTCTTTAACTGAAGGATAAGAAGGATTGAATGCAGAAACAGCAATAATTACACTTTTACCGTTTCCTGAAACTGATATATTGCCCTTATTCATGCCTTTCTGAAGCATGTCATAATTGATGTTCACCCTGATCCGGCAATCCTTATCCACCGTTCCACTGTCCTGCGACAACCTGATCCAGGGATCACATATAATCCTGTAAGGGAAAGGAGAACCACCCTTGTTGAAAATTTCAAAATAGCTGTCTTTTCGGGTATATATATCAAACACAGGTAGTGAAGCGCTGTCTGCAGCACCAGGCCATACATCTTCACTGCCGTCGATTGCAATTCCCATATCAGCGGCCACCGGAACATCAATATTTTTCAGTTGCAGATGCTGAAGACTGTTTACAGGGGGATCGCGCCACGACATATAGCCCAGATGCGGCTGGTCCATGAAATGATCCCATTTACCACCGGCCAGCCTGCGGTTGAAATAGCCCATCAGGCTTGTATCGGCTTCAAAAAGCGACTGAACTTCAGCGGCCCAGTCGTTTGTGCTGGCTCTCTGCTGACGTGAATATAAATTGTTCCTTGATGCTGCCAGGTAAAGCTCATTCACCAGTGCACTTGCTTTGGCAGGGAAAAGGACCAGCTGATAGTAGGCGTCCCGTTTTTCGAGCGGTAGTTTGTTGTATATCTCTTCTGCCTTTACGGCTATTCGGTTATAGTCGGTTACAACACCTTCCGCTTCCCTGTAATTTATAAGGCTATATGTGGAAGGTGACAATAACTCAGGCTTGCGGCGACCGTTAAAACGCGTATATTGAGCCAGGATGTCTGCCGTTTCATCAGCATGCAATTCACCGAATTGCTGAACCGACCATGTTCTGAGATATTCCCGGATGTTGTCGTTTTTCAGGCTGTCGCCATACCATGCCAGGTCGAGAAAGTACTGAATGGGCAGACTGTATGCCTTGAAATGACCCGCATTCACAATCCATACCCTGTCGGCGCCATACTGACGCGCAAAAGTCATCTGGTCCCATATTTTTGGGAGAGTGTTTGTGTTAATCCACTGGTAACTCCGTGGCCCGCCATGGTAATCGAAATGATAATATATTCCTGCGCCTCCGGGACGGCTTCTTTCCTCAGCAGATGGTACGCGTCGAATATTACCCCAGTTATCCTCGGCCCATAACAATGTCACATCGTCGGGCACGCGCATACCGGCCCTGAAGTATTCAAGCACTTCCTTATAAAGGCACCACACCTGGGGGATGTTTTTAACGTCGGTCTGCATTACATCTGCAAGCATTTTACGTTGCACATCCACTATGCCTTCCAGCATAGTCATGTTTGCGGAAGGACCTCCGGGCGCCATCTCGGTATCATCGGCACCGCGTAAACCAATAGTTATAAGGCTTTCATAATTCTTATTCCGATTAATCCCGTCACGCCAGAACTGTTGAAGCACTTCAGGATGTTTTGCGTAATTCCAGCTACCCAGTGTTTGCTTGTATCTCCTGTCCCACTCTTTTTGAGCCCTAAGCATAGGTTCCTGGTGCGATGTGCCCATCACAATTCCATACTCGTCGGCCAGCCGGGGATTTTCAGGATCATCTTCATTAAAAGCATTATTCCACATAGCAGGCCACAAATAATTGCCTTTCAGTCGAAGAAGCAGCTCGAAAATTTTAGTATAAAACTCGTGGTTGTAATTGGCAATACCTTCAGGAACGGGAGGGTTTTCAGAAGGTTTTACGGTTCCGAATTTGGTTGTGATCCAGCGAGTCAGATCGGGATGTTCATCATTCAGGAAGATTCCCCTGTACTTCACTGCTGGTGGTCCGACAACATAGGAATCGCTGCTGACCAAAAGGGCATCCCTGTGCATTACCGGAACATCATCCCACCAGTACCAGGGTGACACCCCGATGCCGGCTGAAAGCTCATAGATGCCATAGATTGTTCCCCGTTTATCACTGCCTGCAATAACAAGCGCTTCCCTGACTCCTTTCCATGGTTTCTGGACAACAGCAATGCAGAAAGTTTCCCATTGACCTTTAACCCGTATGACATCAAGTTTTCCGTTTTTGATCAGATCATCAATCAGCGGACATTTCCCGATTGTTCCGGCAACAACTACATATTTGCCGGTGGGAGCGCCTTGTATGAAGGAGGGACTGACACCGGTCACCTTTTCAATGTCAACCTGCAGATCTTTGAAGGCCCGCAACACACCGGGGAAATCCTCACTGCTGGCAACCAGTGAAGCAGCTTTGCCCTTCAGAAAAAGCGGGAAGCCCTCTCCGCCGGAACTTACAGTAAGGGATGAAGCCTGTGAAGTTATCACCAGGCATAACCATCCCAGACCAATAAGAATGACCGACCGAATTTTCATAAGCCGGTGGATTTATTTCACTTCAATCTCAGTTTTGAGTAAGTCCTGATCACGTGAAGAACCGCCTGCCATAATCTCAAATTTCCCGGCCTCAACGCCGTATTTCATATTGATGTTATGGTAAGCTAGCTTATCAGCAGTGATCACAAAAGTAACCTTCTTTGATTCGCCTGCTTTGAGTGCTATGCGCTGAAAATCCTTTAACTCTTTCACAGGGCGGGTTACGGTGCTGACCTTATCGCGTATGTAAAGCTGAACAATCTCAACTCCCTCTTTCTTGCCGGTGTTGGACACTTCAACAGTAACCTTAACCGACTCCCTGTTTTTGATTGTTTTCTTTTCGGCTTTGATCTTGTCATATTTGAACGTGGTGTAGCTCAATCCGTAACCAAAATGGTAAAGAGGATCTATCTTTTCTGAAAGGAAATCATGGAACTGGGCACTGGGCTTATGATTGTAATACATGGGCAATTGTCCGGCCGACCTCGGAACTGTAATTGTAAGTTTCCCTGAAGGATTGACATCACCAAACAGGATGTCTGCTGCGGCAGTTCCTGTTTCCTGGCCCATATACCAGCCTTCAACAATAGCCGGTGCTTTTTCAGCAAGCTTGTTAATTGACAGGGGACGGCCGTTAACAAGGTACACAACAACCGGTTTTCCGAGCGCCAGCATGGCATCGGCAAGTTCCTGCTGTTCGCCGAAAAGGTCCAGTGTGCTGTTATCACCGATATGATTCTTGGCCCATGCTTCACGGCACAGATGCTCGTTTTCACCGATTGTCAGTATGATCACATCAGCTTTTTTGGCGGTTTCAACAGCCTCTTTGATAAGCTTCAGGTTTTCTTCACGCGAAGCAAAAACGATATCATCGTATTTCCAGTTAAAATAACTGGTGCTTGTATTGGTTGTGAGTTTGCATCCCTGGGCAAACAGCACTTCGCTTTGTTTCCCGGCCTTTTTGGTGATTCCTTCAAGCAAACTGACCTTCTGATGAGGTTCGCCTGCATACCCGCCGAAATACAAATCTTTTGCACAAGGACCTACAACCGCGATTTTCCTGAATTTTGAAGCCGAAAGGGGTAACAGGTTGCCTTCGTTCTTAAGAAGCACGATGGATTCACGGGCTGCCTTAAGAGCTGCCTGCCTGTGTTCGGGCTTTTTGCTTACCGCAATAGCCTCGTCCCAATTGATAAAAGGATTCTCGAACAAACCCAGTTCGAATTTCAATTTCAGGGTTTGCGCAACCGCCTTATCAATTTCGGATTCCTTTACTTTACGTTCTTTAACCAGTTTGGGAAGAAGTTTATAGAAATTTCCCTGGGGAAATTCATATTGCACACCGGCGTTAAAAGCAGTGGCGGCGGCTTCCTTTTCATCTGCTACTACAAAATGTTTTAGCAACAGCTGGTCGATTCCGTAATAATCAGATACGATCATGCCATTGAATTTCCACTCTTTGCGAAGCAGATCCAGCAACAGCCATTTATTTGAATGCGATGGAACACCGTCCACCTCGTTGTATGACGGCATTACCGAAACGGGTTTAGCCTTATCGATACACATTTTAAAGGGAGGCATATGATAATCATAAAGCACCCTGAGCGAATAGTTTGCCGGGCCCTGGTTCTGGCCGCCTTCCGACTGACCGTGACCCACAAGGTGTTTAAGTGTGGCTGCCACATGGTTTTTAGCCACCTTTCCGTTTTTGGATCCCTGTAAGCCTTTAACAGCAGCCACAGAAAGCATTCCGTTCAGGTAAGGATCTTCACCGTAGGTCTCTTCAACCCTTCCCCACCTTGGATCGCGGCAAACATCAATAACAGGTGTGAGGGCATGATGAGTTCCCCTGGAGCGCATTTCATGGGCAACAACGCCATATACTTCCTCGAAAAGAGCCGGATCCCAAGAACAGGCGAGGCCTATTGCCTGGGGAAACACTGTCGATTCCGGCCGCATCATCCCATGCTGACCTTCATCCACAAACATGGCAGGTATGCCAAGGCGGGTGTTCTCGACAAGATATTGCTGGATCTTGTTCCTCATGGCTACCGTTTCCTTGATGCCAAAGGGAGCTGGATGAATGGAATGACAACCTTTTCCGAATACAGCCTTCATTTTCTCAGGATCTTTAAAGATTTCTTCCTTGAAATCTTCAACTCCCCCGTTCCAAAGGCCCATCAATTGTGCGGCCTTTTCTTCGATTGTCATTCGTTTCAGCAGATCCTTAACCCGCTTTTCAACGGGCAGTTTCGGGTTTTTATAGGGTGCGTTCATAATAATTACGATTTACGATTTACGATTTGTTTTACAATTTACTATTTAGGATAAATAAGTTTATGGTTTACAGTATCCAGCATCCAGCCTAATACTGTTTCCGCCTCTCAGCCAGTTCATTCTGCATTTGAATTTCAGTGGCACGGTCGATCTTGTAGAACATCAGGATACCGATAATAATCAGGATGGACAGGGCAGGATACAAACTCGATGAAAGCCTGATTCCCTGGATAGCAGTGTCGCTTTGCTGAACCAATGCCTGGTTTGCTGCCGGAGCAACATAACCGTACCATTTAAGCAACATTCCGCTGATGGCTCCGCCGATGGCAAGACCCACTTTCAGTCCGATCAATCCGCCTGCAAACAGCAAAGCAGTTGCCCTCCGGTTATGCTTCCAATCGGAATAATCAGCCACATCAGCCAGCATAGCCCATGGAATGGCCATTGTAATACCCCACGAAAGGTTGAACAAAACCTGTAAAAGCAATACCATCATCACATTGGCAGGAGAAACCACATAGAAAAGTGCGATGAACAGGGTTGAAGGAATCAGTCCTATGACCAGGATATTCCTTTTGCCCATCTTTTTTCCCATGGCACTCGATATTACAATTCCTAAGAGAGATGCCAACTGCCCAAAAATATTGGTAATGCCGAAAACACTCACTGCCGGATCGGCATTCTGTCCGGCAAGACCAATCATTTCAAGGAAGCCACCCATTCCATTGTTGAGTTTATTCATAAAATCAGTCATGCTGGGTAAATCCAGGTAATTCTGGAAATAAAAAAGAAGCATTCCGTTTCTGAGCGAAAGGAAAGTAAAAGTCATTATGAACACAAGGAACAGGATCACCCATTGCTTATTTTGAAGCAGGCTTGATATATCCTCTTTAAGCGAAGGCTTTTGGGCGGGACTGGGCTTAATGCGTTCTTTAGTTGTGGAGAAAGTAATCAGGAAGAAGATCATGGCTAGGGCTGAAAAGATACCCATGGTTATCATATACCCCTTCTCACTGTCGCCTTTACCAAAATGATTTACCATAGGTGCAGCAAATCCCTGTATAGCAAGCTGTGCAAGAACAACAAAAACAAATCTTACTGAAAACATACTGCTCCGCTGCTTCTGATCACCGGTTATTACACCGCTCAAGGCAGAATAAGGAACATTGTTGGCCGAATAAACAAGCATTAATAATATATAGGTAATGAATGCCCATACCACCTTACCTGATGGTTCCATATCAGGCGTGAAAAAGGCCAGAAAGCCGAACAATCCGAACGGCACAGCTGTCCATAAAATCCAGGGCCTGAATTTTCCCCAGCGTGTTTCAGTGCGGTCGGCTATAACCCCCATGACCGGATCAGCAACTGCCCCTATCAGACGTCCTACAAGGAACAATATGGCAATGGTGCCACCTCCGATCCCGAACGTATTGGCATAAAAACTCAGCTGAAGAAGCATTATCGTCTGGAAAATAAAATTGGCGGCGGCGTCACCCAGCGCGAAACCTATTTTTTCCCTTACTGATATTTTTTCGGTTTGTGATTGCATTTGTTCTGCTTTTGGTTAGTGAAATGAAATATTAAAAGGCTGATTTAAATGTAAAAATCTTTTTTTACGTGACAATGGACATAGCGTACTTTTTACGTCAAGTATTTCTAAAATTAAAGCAATTAAATAATTATTTTTGCAATCGGTTGCAGAGTAGAGCGATACAAACTTTTAACAATTCGAACATCAAGGCAATAGACAAACGAAAATGAATCCTCTGATCGAAAAAGAGATTAAAACAGCTTTAATTACAGGCGGAGCATCCGGTATAGGCCTTGCCATTGCCCGAAAATTCACTGAAAATGGGATCCGGTGCATCCTGGTTGGAAGAGATGAGATGAAGTTATCAAAAGCCGCAACAAACCTGGGAAAGACTTGTGAGTTCGTAGCTTTTGATATAACCAGGTTTAGCGAAATTCCCGGGATGGTGACCGATATATATACGCGCCTCGGAAAGATTGACGTTCTTGTCAATAATGCCGGCATCCACCTGAAGAAACCGCT
The DNA here is from genome assembly GCA_035299085.1 of Bacteroidales bacterium. Lineage (NCBI taxonomy): Bacteria > Pseudomonadati > Bacteroidota > Bacteroidia > Bacteroidales > Bacteroidales bacterium. The sequence continues at coordinate 56,828 of DATGXG010000064.1, forward strand.
TTTCGAAGTTACAGATGAAGAATATCAAACGGTGATCCGCACAAACCAGGTTGCCGTATTTTCCCTGAGCCGCGAAGTAGGGTCCCGCATGGCCCGTGATAAAAAAGGCAGTATTATAAACATCAGTTCAATGGCATCACAATACGGTCTTCCGCAGGTTATTGCCTATACAGCGGCCAAATCGGCCGTGGAAGGAATGACAAGAGCCATGGCTGTTGAACTTTCACCGTTGGGCATCAGGGTCAACTGCATTGCCCCTGGATTTATTGAAACCGAAATGTCGTCAAACGCACTGGATAAGGACCGCGGCAGAAAAGAAAAGGTTTTGAGCCGCACACCTATGGGTCGCCTGGGAAAAGCGGAAGAAGTAGCCGATGCCGCCCTGTTCCTTGCCACCGATGCCTCCTCATATATAACCGGAGTGGTTTTGCCGGTTGACGGGGGTAATGCTGTAGGATTTTAGAACAGACCGGGAGAGGGGGAGACAGGGTGAAGGGGTGATGGGGTGAAGGGGTGATAGGGTGATGGGGTGATGAGGTGATGGGGTGATAGGGTGATGGGGTGAAGGGGTGATGAGGTGATGAGGTGATGGGGTGACTAGTCCCATGAGTCTCATTCGTCCCATAGGTCCCAGACCAGTAGACCAGTAGACCAGTAAACTAACAGACTAACAGACTACAGACCAACAGACTAACCAATGAAAATAACATCCGCAAAAGCCATCCTCACCTGTCCCGGAAGAAATTTTGTAACGCTTAAAATCATGACCGATGCCGGCATATACGGGTTGGGAGATGCCACACTTAACGGCATGGAAAAACCTGTACTATCTTTTCTTGAAAGCTATTGCATACCGACACTCATTGGTAAAGACCCCTTCAATACCGAAGATACCTGGCAGTATTTTTACAGGGGCGTTTACTGGAAAAGAGGTTCTGTGGCCATGACTGCATTATCAGCTATTGACATGGCACTGTGGGATATAAAAGGAAAAGCGCTCAACACACCGCTGTATAACCTGCTGGGAGGGAAAAGCCGCGACCGGGTGATGGTTTATGCTCATGCCAATGGCGCCACACTGGATGAAACAATTGAAAACGCCGGTAAAGAAAAGGAAAAGGGATTCAAAGCCATCCGGCTGCAATCCGGTGTTCCCGGGATTTCGCATGCCTATGGGGTGGCTTCAAAAGAAACCGGTTTTTATGAGCCTGCCCATAAGGGATTACCGGTAACCGAATATTGGAGCACTTCGAAATACCTTGATTTTATTCCCAGGGTATTTGAAACGGCAAGGCATGAATTCGGCACTGAGATTCACCTGTTGCACGATGTACATCACCGGTGTACGCCTATTGAGGCGGCGCGACTGGCAAAAAATCTTGAGCCATACCGCCTGTTCTGGCTGGAGGACCCGGTGAGCGGTGAACTGCAGGAAGGATTGCGGTTGCTGAGGAAACATTCCGTAACGCCTGTTGCCATCGGAGAAGTCTTTAATTCAGTTTACGACTACACCATGCTGATAACCGAACAGCTCATCGATTACATCCGCATGCCTTTATCACATGGGGGCGGGATAACTCACCTGAAAAAGTTAGCTGATTTTGCATCCATATACCATATTCAGACCGGCCTTCACGGTGCCACCGACCTGTCACCGGTTAATCTTGCCGCTTCCATTCATTTCAATATGGCAATCAACAATTTCGGAATCCTTGAATACATGCCGCACCAGGAAATTGTGAATGAGGTTTTCAAAATCAATTACTCATTTCACGATGGCTTTCTGTCGGTCTCTGATTCTCCCGGTATAGGCGTGGATATCGATGAAGATAAAGCCGCACAATACCCTTATCAAATGGCCTCCCTCCCGGTTAACCGGAAAGAGGATGGAACCATGTTTTATTGGTAGTGAAGTGAATTCGTTTGAATGAATTCGTTTGAATGAATTCGTTTGAATGAAATCGTTTGAATGAAATTGTTTGAAACGGTTTGAATACTTTTTTCGAACTCTTTTTCAAACTTCTTTTCAAACTTCTTCTATAACGCCCTTATAAAACTGCCGTTTGTAATCATCTTCAACACATTGATACCATACCAAACATGGGCGTAGAAGCACATAAGCACAAATAAACCAATCACGAACATAAAGAGGAGGCCCAAATACCGGCCGGCCAGATTATGGCCGGCTTTGACAAAGCGTCGCGAAAACGAATCAATCCATTGCTGAAGCCATGTGAAAAGCGGGAAGAAAATCAGGGCAATGATTCCCATCGAGATCAGTGTAAACCGCAACGGCTTTACCTGCCATTTATAACTGATGAGCTTATCGGTAATGTAGCCGGTAACCAGGTTGGCAGTAAGCAGGGTGAAGAGCGTAGCCGTGAAATTGAAAAGTTTTTTGTACATAACTAACTGGTGTGAGATATCATGGATTTAATTTAAGAACCGGGAAATTCCAGGATTGCCCGTTATACATTACATGAATAACATATTTGCCCGGGGCAAGATGTTCTACCGGAATGTCTACCTGGCCGGAATATTTAACAGGAATCGTAATGATCTTCACAGCCCTTCCGAGCATATCAATGAAAAGAATATCAAGGTTGTAACCTGAATAGGGAATATCCAGGCAGAAATGTGACGTGAAGGGATTCGGGTAAACAGTCATACCAAAACCCTTGCCAAGCTTTATATCGGAAATTGTAAGGTGCCTGTTTTCCACTGATACATTTACAATCTTTGGCGAATAACCGGTTGCCGTATAAACAACCTGGTAGGTACCTTCCTGTATAAGCCTGTAGTAAGATCCATCGTCATTTCTTGTATACACGAAAGAATTGTCAAAATCATGTTCGATAATCCTGACCCTTGCCCTCAAAGGCAGACCTGTTAATGAATCCACAACAGTTCCTGCAAAACCGGTGTACATTTCCTCCATATACCCGAGAAGGCTGCGCTTATTATAATCCCAGTATTTAACCAGGTCATTTTCAGGAGGGATCTTGTCATCACCCAGTTCAATTGTCACCTCCCGACCGTTCAGATAATAATTTACATAGTCCTGCCTTCCGCCATAGACCTGGTACCAGGAAATACCCCTTGTGATCCCGTTATTTAAAAAGGTCATATAACCCAGGGGAGCATGTGCATGAACGGTATCCGTGTACGCCCTGGATATCAGTTTATACCAGGATTCATCCGCATGACGGCTTTCCCAGGTATCCCAGGGATAATTTACAACCTCTGCTCCTCCGTGAAAATTAGCCGATAATACAGGCTTTATCATACTCATAAACCGCATCATTGACCTTGTTTCCGGCTGAAGTGCCGTAGTATCAATAAAACCCAGTCCTATTTCAGGAAAATCCCGGTTAAGATCAACCGCATTGCTGTTAAACCGTATGGCACCATCAATGGATGAATCGGAAAGAAAATATGCGCCGTCAGGATTTGCAAGCGGGTTGATCCAGACCTCAGCATTATCAACCAGGCGGGTTATTTCAGGAACCACGGAATAACCGCTTAGAAGTGAATCGACAAGCTGAAGCATCAGGATGTAACCAAGCGGTTCGTCGCCATGCATGCTGCCGGAATAAAACAATACAGGTTCCTTCTCACGTTCACCGGGATTATCGCTGATTTCAAGAGCCAAAAGTTTATGACCTTTTGGTGTGGTTCCGAAATCCACAAGCCTGCACAACTGCGGAAAATCGATTGCAAATTGGTGCATTTTTGAAATATACTCGTCATACCGCGGATAGCTAACACGGGTGGCTGACCTTTGATTCACCTTTGTTCTGAGAGAAGGTGCCTCAACTATTTCAAAGGGAATATTGAGTCTTATGAATTCTTCAAACTGACCGGAGTTTGCATAAGCGGTTATGGTGTCATTTTTAATTTGATCAATAGACACGATCCGGGTAAGTCGGCTGATATCAGGGGTATCTGCTATTCTGAACCTGATGATCACTTCTCCGCGTGTGGCAATACTATTTCTTGCCGCTGATGTGTTTTTTTCAACGGATTGCGGGTGTACCGGAACAATGAGAACCTGAAATACGAATAAAAGAGTAAGAACAGGTTTCCAGAGCTCAGACATTAAAACGGATATGGAGGATGTCCGCATCGCTTACCACATAATTCTTGCCTTCAATCATCAGCTTGCCCTTTTCCTTGCAGGCATGCTCAGAGCCGAGCGTAATAAAATCATTGTATTTAATTACCTCCGCCCGGATAAATCCTCTTTCAAGGTCACTGTGAATGGCACCTGCTGCCTGCGGAGCCGTCATTCCCCTGTGTATTGTCCATGCCCTGATTTCATCTGCACCCACTGTGAAAAATGATAACAGGTTGAGCATGGCATAAGCCGACTGTATCATCCGGTTTACGCCGGGTTCAGTGAGTCCTGCATCGGCCAGGAATGCCATCCTGTCTTCTTCATTATCAAAATCAGCAATCTCCGATTCCAGCCGTGCGGCAACCACAAGCATTTCAGTGTGCCTGTCCTTTAATGCTTCCTTTACACGTTCGACATAGGCATTTCCTTTCACAGCAGAGGCATCATCCACATTGCAAACGAACATCATAGGCTTAACCGTAAGCAAAAATAAATCATCAATATATTTCCGGTCATTGGCTTCAAGGTGCAAATCGCGGATATTTCCGAATGATTCAAGCTTTGATTTTACTTTATTCAATACCTCAATCCCGTGCTTTGCGTCCTTGTCGCCCGACTTGGCAACCTTCTCAAGCCTTTGAAGTTTTTTTTCCACACTCTCAAGGTCTTTCACCTGCAATTCGAAATCGATGTTTTCAATATCCCTTACAGGATCAACCGATCCGTCAATATGCGGAAGATTCGGGTCGTCAAAACACCGCAGCACATGGATGAGGGCATCCGTTTTTCGGATATCGTCAAGAAACTTGTTACCTACGCCTTCGCCCTGGTTGGCGCCTTTTGCGAGACCGGGAATGTCAACGATCTCAACAGTGGCATGCACAACACGCTGGGTGGGTACCAGTTTTTCAAGTTCATAAAGCCTTTTATCCGGTACATGAATGACACCAATATTCGACTTGTTTGAAGTAAATGCAAAATTTGAAGTCTCGGCTTTTACATTCGACATGCAATTAAAAATGGTTGTTTTCCCCGTGTTGGCAATTCCGATAATACCGCATTGAAGACTCATAATTTGTGATTAGTGATTAGTGACTGGTGACTGGTGATTGGTGACAAAAGTACAAATAAAACAAAAAACAGGGTGCCCTGCAATCGGTTGAAAAAGTTTATTTTATATTTGCCGTAATTGCTGTTCCTAATAAACAGTGTTTGACAATAAAACAATCATTCATGAAAAAAGAAGTCATTAACAGAGCATCAGACAATATCCGTATTTTATCGGCCGCCATGGTAGAAAAGGCTAAATCGGGCCATCCCGGTGGTGCCATGGGAGGTGCCGATTTTATCAATATCCTCTACAGCGAATTCCTCAACTGGGATCCTTCCGATATGAGCTGGAGAAACAGGGACAGGTTTTTCCTTGATCCCGGACATATGTCGCCGATGCTGTATTCTATCCTTACTCTCACCGGCAAATTCACCCTCGATGATATTCGCAACTTCAGGCAATGGGGAAGTTGTACACCCGGTCACCCGGAACTTGATGTGAACAGGGGTGTTGAAAATACGTCAGGTCCTCTTGGTCAGGGACATACAATGGCTGTGGGAGCGGCAATTGCAGAACGTTTCCTCTGTGCACGCTTTGGCGAATGGATGTCGCATAAAACCTATGCTTACATATCCGATGGAGGAGTTCAGGAGGAAATATCACAGGGCGCAGGAAGACTGGCCGGTTTTCTGGGCCTGCATAACCTGATCATGTTCTACGACAGCAATGATATACAGCTTTCAACAAAAACCGATTGTGTTACAGTTGAAGATACAGCTGCTAAATATGAAAGCTGGGGCTGGCTTGTAATGACAATACACGGCAATGACCAGGATGAAATCAGGGCTGCCCTTATGAAAGCCAACCAGGAAAAATCGAAGCCCGTTTTGATCATAGGCAAAACCACCATGGGTAAAGGCGCCCTTGATCCGAACGGAGGAAATTTCGAAGGACAGACTTCAACTCACGGGATGCCGCTGGGAGAAGCCGGTGCTTCATTTGAGAAAACAATTGAAAACCTGGGGGGCAACCCGGCTGATCCGTTTGTTGTTTTTCCTGAGGTGGCCGAATATTATAAGAATGTGCTTGACAAGAAAAAGCAGGCTGCCCTTGCCCGAAAAGATGAGGAGAAAAAGTGGGCTGCCGCGAATCCCGAACTCAGTGTTAAGCTTGAAGAATATTTCTCAGGCAAAGCGCCTGTTATGATTCCCGAACAGATAGCCCAGAAAGACGATATAGCAACCAGGGCCGCATCAAGCACCGTGTTAGGCTGGCTTGCCAAAAATGTAGGAAACATGATCGTTGCCTCGGCCGACCTTTCGAACAGTGATAAAACTGACGGCTTCCTTAAAAATACAAAAGCCTTTAAAAAAGGCGATTTCAGCGGAGCCTTCCTGCAGGCCGGTGTATCCGAGCTGACAATGGCTGCAGTTAGCAACGGTATTGCCCTCCATGGAGGCGTTTTTGTTGCATGCGGAACATTCTTCGTATTTTCCGATTACATGAAACCTGCAGCCCGACTGGCTGCCCTGATGCAACTACCGGTGAAGTATGTATGGACTCACGATGCATTCCGCGTGGGAGAAGACGGTCCCACTCACCAGCCGGTTGAACACGAAGCCCAGATCAGGCTCATGGAACAGCTCAAAAATCATCACGGGCAGAACAGTATGCTCGTACTTCGCCCGGCTGATGTACATGAAACCACCTGGGCATGGAAACTAGCCATGGAAAACATACAGACACCTACGGCGCTTCTTCTTACACGGCAAAATGTTCCTACCCTCCCCGCTCTTCCCGGTTCCACACGAATTGCCGACGCAGCCAGGATCGCTAAAGGAGCTTACATAATAAAGGATACGGAAAACCCCGATGTTATCCTCCTGGCCAATGGTTCAGAAGTGTCAACCCAGATGGAAGGCGCCCGTAAACTCGAAGAAAAAGGTATTAAGGCAAGAGTTGTTTCCGCTCCTTCCGAAGGTCTTTTCCGTGTGCAATTGAAATCATACCAGGAAGAAGTGATTGATCCCAATCTGCCTGTATTTGGAATTACAGCAGGTCTTCCCTCCACTTTGCAGGGACTTGCCGGTAAGAACGGTAAAGTATTCGGGCTGGATCATTTCGGTTATTCAGCGCCCTACAAGGTGCTTGATGAGAAATTCGGTTTCACCGCTGATAATGTGGTGAAACAGGTGACGGAAATGCTGGGA
>DATGXG010000065.1 GCA_035299085.1 Bacteroidales bacterium
CAGCATCGCATTCTTCATTTTATTTTTTGCATATCCGGGATGCACGTTTAAACCCTGGATTGAAATTTTAGCCCGTGCCGCGTTGAAATTTTCATATTCAATTTCACCTATTCCGCCTCCATCCATTGTATAAGCAAAAGCAGCGTTGAATTTTATCACATTGAATTTATCAGCGCCGCGACCGATCTCTTCATCGGGTGTAAACCCTACCCGTACTTCTCCGTGTTTAATTTCAGGGTGTTGTATAAGGAATTCTACAGCGGTAAGGATTTCTGCTATTCCTGCCTTATCATCGGCACCCAGCAAGGTAGTGCCGTCGGTAACAATGATTTTCTGGCCGATGTAATTATTTATGATTGGAAATTCAAGGGGTGACAGCTGGATGTTTTCTTTCGGATTCAGCACAATGGCTTTGCCTGAATGCTCAATAATACGGGGTTCCACGTGATCAGATTTGAAATCGGGCGAAGTATCCATATGAGCCAGGAAACCGATAACAGGAATGCTTTTTTCGATATTCGAAGGCAATGTACCCATCACATATCCGTTTTCATCAACCGACACATCTTTCAGGCCAATGCTCTTCATCTCATCCGCCAGTAATCCGGCCAGAACCAGCTGACCCTTTGTAGAGGGGCACGACTTTGAATTTTCATCGGATTGAGTGTCAATCTTTGCATAACGGATGAACCGGTCAATCAATTTATCCATAGCTTCTGTCGTTAATTTGTCGGGTTAATATACAAAAAAAACATTGCGAACACTACCTTTATAGCATGTTTTGTATTTATTCGGATAATACCGATCCTTATTTTAACCTTGCTGCCGAAGAGTATTACCTGAGGAACAGCAGCGACGAATATTTTATTCTGTGGAAAAGCGTACCATCGGTGATTTGCGGAAAACATCAGAATGTACTTTCTGAAATCAATTACCCGTTTTTAAGGCAAAAGGGTATTCGCGTGGCCCGCCGACTTACTGGTGGCGGGACGGTTTATCATGATGAGGGAAATATCAATTTCACTTTTATAAAGAACGGTGAACCCGGAAAGCTCGTTGATTTTACCTCTTTCATTTCACCTGTCATCAGGTTTCTTCAAACCTTGAATTTGCAAGCCGTTCAGGGTCCGAAGCATGAAATCATGGTGAATGGGTTAAAGGTTTCCGGAAATGCAGAACATGTATTCCGTAACCGCGTTCTGCATCACGGCACCCTTCTGTTTGAGTCGGACCTTGATGTTCTGAACAGGGCTATTACCCGTGAGAACGGCACGTATTCCGATAAGGCGGTTCAATCTAACCGCAGTACGGTAACGAACCTTTCAACCTGTTTAAATGGTAGGTTAGATATTGATCTGTTTTGCGGCTTGTTCTTCAATTTCATAAAATCAGAATGCGGAGGTTCAGATTACAATCCGCTAAAAGAAGTCATAACCATCAGCGAACTGGCAGATACAAAATACAGGAGTGCTGACTGGATTTTCGGTTGGTCGCCGGATTATGTTTTCCGGAATACGGTACCCGAATTCGGATTGACTATTGAATTAACAGTTCACAGGGGATTTATAGCAAGCTGTGCAGTCATTTCGCCGGTGTTGCCAGGTGTTTTTGTTAAAATGGTGAATGAAAATCTCAACGGAGTTCAGCATACTGAACTGCCTGTCAGAAGGGTTCTTGAATTGGCAGGATTAAATGAATTTTTACCCGACGGTCAAAAAGAAGAATTTGTATTGTTCTTCTTTTAACGGGCTTACATGCCGGCATCTTTAACCGATGCGGATTTCTGATTTCCGTTTGCCGGAGTGAGTCCTTGTTCGGGAGGTTCGGGTCCATATGCGATTCCTTTTATATAGTAACCCGGGTATTCGCCGTAACCGCCAGTTGCCTGTTTTTTGGTAACAAGCACAACAGTGCTTTTCATATTGGCGGCTTTCTTTTTCAGCTTGATAATGGCTCCCTTTTTGGCAGAGGCTGCACTGCGTGAACTCGACGGTGATTTGGCGTCTATTTCTCCCAGCATATAAAGATTACCTACATCGTTCTTTTCTTCGGTTATCCATACGGCTTCCCAGCTGCTTTCATCGAGCATAACAAATGCAGCTTTGTTTAAAATGTCGATTTTACCGTTCTTGTAAACAATTTTATGAACTTCTTTTCTTTCAATGGTAAATTCATCCGGTTTTCCGGGAAGTACGAAACTTATATAAGTGGGCGTCACCGTTGTAACATCAACAGGGAGTTGCTGTCCGTTGATTTTAAAAATGGTATCATGAGGGGTTTCGGCCGGGGGAGCAGTCTGGCAATAAGCCAATATGCCCATAAGAGCAAACAAACCGGATATGAGAAGTTTTTTTATCATTTCTGATCATTTAATCATGTAATGGCAGGGAACAAACTTTATGCCATTGACAGCGGGAAAATCAACCGGTAATTTCAGGACTTTGATTATCAAAACTTTAAATATAAAACAGGCTGATTTATTCCATTCAAATATACGAAAAAATACTTTTTTGATAGCGGGAATAGAGTTTGCTTAAAATTGATGTTATTTTTGTTTAGTGCTTTTTGCGGGCAGCCAATTTCACTTTCACTTTCATGCGAACCGATTTCAAAACTTTCCTGATTTCTCTGTATATCTGGACGTTCATTTTAGCTACGCTGACTCCGCTTTTCGCACTATATGTGATCATTTGGCTGGTTGTTTATCCGTTTGACCGTAAACACGCGGTTACACAGTTTTACACAATGCTATGGACAAGGCTTTACCTTACCTGTAATCCGGGCTGGCATTTGAAAGTTGAAGGCCGGAAGAATATAGGTCATGGAAGGAATTACATCTTTGTAGCCAATCACCAGAGCGTAATTGATATAGCGCTGCTGAATCAACTGAATGTTAACTTCAGGTGGGTATCGAAGATCGAATTGTCGCGTGTTCCTTTCGTAGGATGGGTTATCCGTATGAACGGGCATATCCTGGTGAAAAGGGGAGATAAACTTAGTGTCGTAATGATGGCCGAATCATGCATTGATGTTCTGAAAAAGGGTATCTCTGTTTTTATGTTTCCGGAGGGCACCCGGTCGAGCGATGGCAACATTCAACCATTTAAGGAAGGTGCATTCATCCTGGCAAAATCGGTTGATGTGCCCATTATTCCGGTTGTTATTGACGGGGCAGGAGAGGCTTTGCCCCGGCACGGCTTCTGGTTTCAGCCCAGGCAAACTTTCACCGTCAGAATTCTTGAAGAAATACCCGTTGAAACCGTTCAATGTCTTGAATTAAATGAACTTATAAATCTCACATCTGATAGGATGATCCGGGAACTCAAGAAGATAAGAATGAAAGAATGAACCAATGTGCTAATGTGATAATGTGCCAATATGCTAATTAAAGATTCTCCATAGTTACATCATTTTAGCACATTAGCACATTATCACATTATCACATTATCACATTAACTAATTAAATCTATGGAATTCTCCGAACTAATCCGTGTGCGTGAAAGTGTGCGCGACTACGATCCGCAAAAGCCTGTTTCCCGTGAGGTAATCATGAAAATACTTGGAAATGCCGGACTGGCGCCATCTGCCTGCAATTATCAGCCATGGGAGATCCTGGTTGTACAGTCGCCTCCCATGCTTGAGAAAGTAAGGGCCTGCTATCACCGGCCCTGGTTCAAGGAAGCGCCGGTTTTGCTTGTTCCGGTGGGCTACAGGGATAAGTCCTGGGTAAGGTCTTTCGATAAATACAATTCTCTTGAAACCGACATGGCCATATTAATGACACATATCCTGCTGTCAGCTGAAAATGAAGGACTGGGAGGGTGTTACATAGAAGCTTATGATCCGGCTATTCTACGGAAAGCGCTGGGTTTAAGTGAAAACCAGGAAGTGTTTGGGATTACTCCCCTCGGATACCCTCATGACGGCGTGCAGAAGAGGGGGAATAAAACAAGAAAAAAACCTGAAGAGATTGTAAGGTATATTTAATGTGCTAATATGATAATATGCCAATATGCCAATGTGCTAATTGAAGATTCTCCATAGTTACATCATTAGAAATTAACACATTAGCACATTAGCACATTAGCACATTACCTCATTGGCACATTAGCGGGTTCCACACGGTATCCCTGCTTCCTCAGAAGCGCCAGCACTCCTTCTTCTCCGGGTAAATGACCGCATCCTATGGCTATGAATGTTGCCTGTTCCCTGATGATCGGCACAATGCGTTCTGCCATCCTGTAATTTCGGAGCCGGATGAGTTCATCATTCAGCAGGGAGCCGGATTCTTCATCCTCAATAAGGATGAGCAGGCTGTCAAGATCCGCTCTCCTGTAACACCTTACGAGTTTGTCATATTCCCGGTCCTGCTCGTCAAGGTGCTGAAAATATTCAAGCACATAATGGTCAGGTATTTTATCAAAAAGTGAAATCTGCTCTTCTACCGTCTCAATGCCATACGTGGGCATACCTGCTGATTTGGCCCGTGCATACAGCAATTCATCCACTGTGGATTCAAGTCCCCCGTTCTGGTTTCCAATAAAGCAAAGAGAGATTAAGGCGGGGGGCTTTATTTTATCAAAATCTGAGAGATCTCTTCCTGAACAGGATTTCACCGCTTCTTTTATGAAATCATATTCTTCCTGGCTGAAATGATTATGCAGAGTTTCACCTTCGGGTAACTTCATCATACCGACAATCCTGATCATATTCTCCATGCTCAGGTCGAGTTCCGAAGCAAAGGCGTCACAGGTAAGAAGCTTTTCAAAAACGGTGTCTTTCCATTCAAAAACCCTTGAGTCGGTTATATGAATAGTGCCATACAGGTATGAGGTGTCGGCAAGGTTATTTCCTGTGATCGTCCAGAGAAGCGACTGTCCGCTGGTTCGGGGAACCCCGATGAGCAGAACCAACAGCAGGAAATACAGCCGGAATTTGAAATGACTTTTCATACAGGTTATTCAAGTTCAAGTGCAATCACTTCCGAGCGGGTAACAAAGCCGGGATTGTATTCCGCGAGCGGATCAAAATCCCATTGCCAGGTAGCAGATCTTTTCCCTACAGGTAAAGAACATTTAATTAACTGTTTGGTTTTGCAGGGTTTGTCGTCCCTGTCATACCATACTTCCCTTACATCGGTGATCAGGCATGAAGGTTGCTGCATCATCAGTTTCAGATGCGATTCCTGCAAGGTTGCAGCCAAATCGTCGGCTTCCGGTTCGCTTAAGGAAACATGATGTGAAAGGTAACCGGTGACAAGGTCGCCGATCTGGCTTAACAGGTTGAGCGAAATGGCAAAATCAGGAGGGACTGTCACTCCAAAAGGAGTCGAAGGGTATTCGGGACGAAATATGTTTCGACTCCGCTCAGCATGACTCCGGTGGCTCCTCACAAATTCATACACATCCTTCAATACCCCTGATACGTCGGCGGTAACAGATGTCACATTTTTAAACTTCTTTATCTTATGCAGAATTTGCCTGGGATGCACAAGGTCATACAACCATACATGGTTGCATAACCTGGATAGTTGCTCAAGCGGAAGATCGAGATGCCATCCGCTGCCATAAACCGCTACGTCTTTGTAATTGCGATCCCTTACACAATCAAGAATAAAATTCCTGCTGTTTTCCAAATGCGGGTCCCAGGCGCCATCCACTTTTATATACCGGTTGATGATCCCCCGGCTGTCGTCGGTGAATCCCATTTTTTTCAATATCACGCCCAGATCTTTATCCACGGCTATCAGTTTAAACCGGTTTCGGTAAAATGACATTTACGGCAGAATTCAGGTGTTTTCCCGGCATACCATAATTCCCTGAATTTTCTGTACGCCTTGCTATTCAGTACTTCCATTATGCCTGATTCAAATGAGTTCCCGAAATTCAGTTCTTTAGGAAACGGTTTGGCACAACAAGGAACCATGAATCCATTCCAGCAAACATAAAAATGAGTCCATGGGAAGGGGCACTTCCGGAAGCTTTTTTCAGTACGGAAGTATCTTGTAACCTCAACAGTCTTGTTTTCTTCAATCCTTTTATCCAGTTCGGCACAGGCAGCAAGAAATTCAGGCGACTCATAGAACCTATAATACGATGGATCAAAATTCGTGACTGCTGCCAGGTTAAACAGTGTGAAATCAACGTAGCGGATGTTTCTTTGCGCTGCAAAATCAACAATTAAAGACATCTGCCTGTAGTTTTCACGGGTTACCACCATGTTCAGCATAATATCGGTTTTTGTATTCCTGCAGAGCATAGAAAGTTGCTTCAGGTTTTCATCCAGTGTGCTGAAATCCGCTTTCTTCCTTATCAATTCATACACATCGCCCAACCCGTCAACCGACACCTGGATGGTATCGATTTTTCCGGCCAGATTTTCAATTTTCTCAATGAATCCGGGCAACTGTGCATTGGTTGAAACCGAGATTACGATACCCTTATTTTTACTTTTTATATAACCGGCAACTTCTTCGATTTCCCTGTACATAAAGGTTTCGCCCATCCCGGTTAGTCCGATGGAATCAAGGTAAGGCCATAACTCATCAATTATGCTGAAGGCCGCTGATTTATCCATGGAACCTTTGTCCATTGCCTTTCCGGAATCATATTCCCTTGGACAGGTTGTGCAGGCCAGATTGCAATGATTGGTAAGCTCAAGCATGATGGTTGAAGGCCTGGCAACCCGGGTTGAGTGCGAATACTTAAAATAAAAATGCTTCGCCTTGTTCAGCAAATACAGGACCAGGTAATGATTGATAGGAAGTGCCCTGATCCTTGAGATAGCTTTCCTAAGCCTTCGTTTGTTCATGGATTCATAATCAGTTCTTCAATCTCATCAAGGTGAAGCCTTAAGTGCCGGGGATAATCAAGAATCATGGTTTCAAGTGTTATTTCCTGCTTTAAGGCGGATATCCATACTGCTGTCAGTTTCTCTTCATTCACATGTTCAATAACATGAATCAGATGAAAATTCAGGTACTTCCAAAGTTGAATGATGTTTTCCCAGTTTTCATCCTGGTAACTCTGGATGGCAATCCAACGGTCATTATTGCCCAGGTTGGCATAATCGGGAAAGACGACCGGACTTTCGTTATATTGCAAATGAATAATCCGATGCAGATTATTCGAAGCTGAATCGCACAAGTGTCCAAGTACCATCCGGATGGTGCGGTTCTGACTGTTTCTTCTTTCACCAATCACTGCTTCAGGAAGTAATTGCAACCGGGGTTCCCAGTCACGTAAAAGTGCTGCAATCTCAATGTTATTGTCAGTAAAGGATTTCATGCTTTATAAGTTTAGAAGGAATCAATTAAAGGTATTCTTACTACATTTGAAAGCAAAGATAATGGTGTTGTGATATGATGCAAGTAAAGAAAATTACAGCGTTCGTTTTTGGGTTGATGACTTGTTTTGGTTTATCAGCACAGCCTCTGGCCGACGGGCAGTCGAAATTCCTTGGATGTGCTTACAGCAGCAATCAAAGTACAAACTTTTCAAAATACTGGAACCAGGTTACTCCCGAAAACGGGGGTAAGTGGGGCTCCGCCGAACCCCGACGCGATGCAATGAACTGGTCCGAAATGGATGTTGCTTATAACCTGGCTGAAAGTAAAGGTTTTGCTTTCAAGGAACATACCCTTATATGGGGAAATCAGCAGCCGGGGTGGATGGAATCGCTTGACTCCGCTTCACAGCGTGAGGAAATTGAGGAATGGTTTTCACTTGTGGCGGCACGGTATCCGGGCATCGATTATATCGATGTGGTAAATGAGCCGCTGCATGCACCGCCAACAGGTGCCAATCATGGTAATTATATAAAAGCACTCGGAGGCAACGGATCCACGGGGTGGGATTGGGTGTTAACATCATTCAGGCTTGCCCGCCAATATTTTCCATGGGCCAAACTCCTCATTAACGAATACAGTGTCACAAATAATCTGTCCAGTGCACAGCAATACAAACAGCTCATCAGTCTTCTCCAGGCCGACAGCCTGATTGATGGCATCGGTATCCAGGGCCACGCATTCAGCACGTATGGAGTTTCTCCCGATCTGACGCGGTCCTGCCTTGATTTACTTGCTTCAACCGGTTTGCCGATATATATTTCAGAACTGGATATTGACGGAACCTCTGATCTGGTTCAGCTAAGGGAATACATGCGTGTTTTCCCCGTATTCTGGCAACATCCTGCAGTCCAGGGTATCACAATGTGGGGTTTCCGTTATGGCCTGTGGAGAACAAATGAAGGCGCATACCTTGTAAACCAGGCGGGTACTGAGCGGGCTGCATTCACCTGGCTAAAAGCATACATAAACGATACACTGACACTTTCATCCTCAATAACTCTTTCTGCAAAGGATGACACAGATACCCTTTACCTTGATGAAACTCTTCAGTACACGGCAACTGTATTGCCGTTAAATACCACTATTAAAACGGTTTCTTTTACTGTGAGCCCGACCAGCGCAGCATCCATCAGTGCCACGGGGTTGTTGACTCCTGTTACGACCGGCATTGTAACTGTCAGGGCCACTACATGGGATAAAGGCAGAACTACATACAAGAATCTGGTAATCCTTAAAAGGCCTGTGGACAGCATTTCGATATCCATTCCCAATGGGAAGGACACCATTACCCTGGCCGAAACCCTACAACTGCATGCCGGGGTATGGCCAGCAAACGCGGCAGACACACTCATTACATGGAAAGTTATTCAGCCTGAACTTGCCACAATTAGTGCTGAAGGCTTGCTGACACCTGTTACAACAGGCACGGTTACTGTGGTTGCCAGGGCACATGATGGTTCGGGTGCCACCGATACGGTGTATATTACATTGGTTGATCCTACAGTTGCAGAAAAGATACAGGCGGAAGCAATATCCGTATATCCAAACCCGGTTAATAACGGACGTTTTATCTTAACCGGAATTGCCGGCGCAAAGGAAATATTAATTTCCGATTTAAACGGAAGGAATATCGCTCATATCGAAAGCAATGGAGATGATAACAGGGTAATAGAAACAAGGTCCGACTGGCATGGACTTTATGTAATCACTGTTTCAGGAAACCATTTTTCGGTTCACCGCAAAATAGTGATTCCATAATTCGAAAGGTTCCTTTGCCAGAACCAGCATGATGCCCAGTATCCAGGGGAGCAATGTGGTTGAAAATTCCTGGGGTAAATGATTGATGAAAATCAGGAACATCATCAAAAGAACCAGGTAGCCCAGGCGCAGGTATTTTCCAACCCGGTGTCTTTCTGTGACTAGTACAGGCAGAGCGGGCAGCAGCCATAGTAAATTCCAGTTAGCTTTCAGCGCCTGATTTACAGTAAGTATGTTTACCGTGAGCAGAATTAACCCTGTAATGGAAACACCGCCAAACAGGATATAAAAAAGGATTCGCCGGCTTAAGCGGGTTAACATCATAGCCAGGATAATACCGGTGATTATCCAGGGCCAGAGAGATGCCATTTTCCGGTTTTCATTATGGGGTATTACGGTCAGCATGACTTTCTCATCCCTTACACTTCTTGATTGTTGGAGGCTTTTATAAATGTAATCGGGCAAAAACATGTAATCTGCCGGAGAAGCCTGTTTATCGGCATTTTTACCAAGGGCCAGGTTAATCCCCAGGTTTAGCCAGTACTTTTCTTTTATGTAGGGGATCAGTAAATCTCTTAACGAGGAACAGCAGAAACCGGTTGAATCGGAAACCAGGCTGAATTTTTCAAGATAATCCCTTACCCGGGTTGCACAGTTGTCATAAAAGAAATCATAGCGGTAATATCGCTCATCCGACTGGTAGCAATGTTCAAGTTGCTGTTTTAAAAGGGTGGCCTCCTGATCGGAAAGGTTAAGCACCTGCTCCCGGGCTGTGCGTTGTTCAGTTTCGACCGAGTAAATAAAATCGTTATAGGGCACTACAGAAAGAAAATAATTGAGGTTACCCCTGATAAACTTCAGATAGAAAAAAGGATCATCAAAGTCAAATGTTCCGAAATTATAAACCCTGTCGGTTGCGGTAAAATTGTTTATTATCCGTATGGCGGTGTGACCGAAAACAGAATAGACATCCTTTCCCGGATCAACGGTTATAACTGAAACGGTAAGATTGCCGGCACGTACAGGAATCAGGAATACCAGGAACAACAGTCCCGGCAGTAATTTTTTCATTAATTCGTTAATTACGGAAATGCCAGGCGAAGTTTTCAACTTCGTCTGTACGGAACTTCACAGACTTCGCCTGGCATTTTCGATGAGTTTAATTCTACTGTTGTAAAATTAACTCTTCTTTGCCGGAATATAAAAGTCGTCAGCCGTTAGTCCGCATTTTTTTGCAACCGTTTTACTGTAGGCCAGTCTTCCGGCATTTGGACTCCGTGAATCGGATCCGAAAGTAAATTTCAATCCTTTCGCCCTGGCTTTGAGTATGAAATCCTCATGCGGGGTATGAGCCATATCATTGATCTCAATAGCAATATTCCTGGCTTTGGCAGCGTCAATGATACTGTTCATGCGCTCTTCGGTCCACAGGGTATAATAATCCCTCGCAATGCAAACCGGGAGGAATAGCGGCCAACCGAAAATATGGATGGGTTCGTTGTGAAGGATATTGAGGCAATGTTCCATATACCGTTTCATGAAATCCTCAGTATCCTCAACATAGGTATCAAACTCCCATATCCTCATGTAATCCCCGTTTGGCATCGGAATGGTTTGCGGGTCCATCAGCACATAATCAAGTTTTGCCAGTACTTCAGGCGAAAATCGTTTCTGCCATCCCGTAATCATAGGCTGTAAGCCTTTATAAACGGGGTATTTTTCCAGTTTTTCGATATATGCCACCATGTCGGCATCATTTTTAAGCGCCCAGTCAGCAGGATGATCCACGATTCCAAATTTTACATTCCTTTCCTTAGCGATTTTCATAATCGCGTCTAATGTAAACTCGTTGGTAGTATGCACGTGCAGGTCAACAAGCGGGAAAGGATATTCCTCAGTTGTAGTACATTTTGTAAGCAAGGGAGCAGCAGCAATCAAACCGGCGGCAACACCGGCCTCTTTAATAAAGGTTCTTCTTTTCATGGAAAATGGGTTTAAATAAGTTCTGATTAACCTCTAAATTATAAAAAATTAAGGCTTGTTAACGCTGAATCATGAGGAGTTATTTGATAATCGATAGATTCATTTATGTCATTGATGGGATTGTGTTTGTCAATAATAATTTGACATTCACCGTAATCCTTCATAAATTATAAGAGATATAATCTGACAGAAATTTCTGAACCCATTAACCCTAAATCATGACACCCATTTATAAAAAATGCAGGATACTTTTCCAATTCCTCGCTATTTGCCTGATCAGTTCAGGCATTTGGAATTCATGCCTGGCGCAGGGGACTATTTATGTGAGCGGTACCTATACCGGCAAAACCATATGGAATGCCGATACTGTAAAAGTAACAGGTTGGGTTTTAGCTGACACCCTGATTATTGAATCGGGAACGGTTGTTGAATTCCAGACAGAATATGGGTTATATGCACAAAAATATCTTTTTGCCAATGGGGCTGTTGGTGATACAATTTTTTTTACTAAAAAGGATACAACAGGTTTTTCAGATCCGAATTTGTCTACAGGAGGTTGGGGCGGAATAGGTGGGAGAACTGCTAAACTAAATTATTGCAGGATACAATATGTGAAAAAATTTAATATAAATGGATCAGCGGTTAATGCTTCTTACTTACTTGATATGCAGAATAGTTGTATAACAAATAATTTCACAAATGGTATCTATCTGGAAAATAGCAAAATAAATATTAGTAACAGTTTAATAGCTAATAATCGCGGTTTGGGAATATATGGTTATCTCGGCCGTATATATTTATTTGGATGTAAAATCAGAAATAATACGGATGGAGGCGTTTTATCCCGAGAATCAGGTTGGTTATATGTTGATAATTCAACCATTGAATTAAATGGTCACTACGGGATCAGGTCTTCTGAAAATTACAGGCTCCGCATTAATAATTGCAGAATTCAAAACAATAATGGCAATGGAATAGAAGTCAATGATTTAGAAGCCATTTGGCGGGGTATGGTTTCTAATAACATAATTCAATTCAATAATGGGTGTGGATTTACGGGAAGTATATGCGGTATTCACTTTGTCAATAATTTAATTTTGGGTAATAGCAAAGTCGGTATAAACCAAGGGAGTGGATTTGGAGCGGGAACGGTTTATATTAACAATACTATAATTAAAAATTCGATTGGAATTCAGCTGAATCAGAATCATTTGAATATGTACAATTGCATTTGCCGGGATAATGGTCCGCAAAACATTCGTAGGGTCTTGCCGGAATACGGCGCTCTGTCTGGCAATATTTTTAATAGCAATATTGAAGGAATTAACTCTGATGAGTTTAGCGGAGATTTCATAAATAATATTAATACCGATCCCCTGTTTGGGGATACATCAATCTATAATTTTCATTTGAAAGATAATTCACCTTGCATCAATGCTGGCAGGCTTGATACAACCGGCTTGTATATTTCAAGCACCGACCTGGACGGCAATCCGAGAATATTTGACGGAAAAATTGATATTGGGGCTTATGAGTACCAACAGGACAATTTCCATATATTGAAACAACCGGTCGGCGAATCGATATGCCAGAAAGCATCAGCTCTCTTTGAAACAATAGCCATTGGCGGCATACTGGGTTATCAGTGGCAGAAAAACGGGTCAGATATTCCTTCAGCCAACCAGGATACTTTTGCCATTGATACGGTAACTCTGACTGACTCCGGTTATTATAACTGTATTATCATTGCCGATGACAAAACGGTAAGTACCGATACAGTCATTCTTTCCGTTCCGAATCCTGAACCACCCTCTTCAAACGATACAGCAATCTGTGAAGGGCAGGAAGTACCTGAATTGACAGCTCCAGGCGATGAGGTTACCTGGTACAGCGACGCTGAATTAACAAACGCTGTACATTCCGGAAATACATTTAACACCGGGCAATCACATCCGGGTCTTTATGTTTATTATGCCACTCAGGCGATTTCAGGATGTGAAAGTGCTGCGGGTATCATTACATTAAAAATACGCGAACTGCCGTTGATCAGCCTGGGAGAAGACTCGATTATAACCACTGATCAAAGTTTCGTTCTTGGTCCCTACCCGGATAATTATTCCTACTTGTGGAATGATGGTTCTCAAAATTCAGGTTTTGAAATTTCAGGAAACGGTCTCGGAACCGGAAGTCATACCATAACGGTTGTTGTAACTGATACGAACACCTGCAGGAATTCGGATACATTGATGGTTCATGTTGTTCCGATAACCGGCTTAGATGCATATCAGGATAACCGGTTGGATGTATTTCCGAATCCTACTCACGGGCTATTATATATTCAATTTATAGATATGGATGAAGAAGATTTAATAGTAAAGCTATATAATCAACAGGGCATTGAAGTTTTAAGCAATAAAGTACGAGTAGATCAAGGAGATAAAAAAGCGGAATTAAATCTGACATTATTTCCGCGGGGTATCTATTATTTGCAGATCATCACAAATCATAGTAAATACCTTGGTAAGGCTGTGGTGCAATAGACAAAGAAAAAAGATACTCCCGGAGAAAAGGGTACTATGAAGTTTATATCTTTGAAAAAAACACAACCCTATTCTCATGAAAGCACATATTTACATCACTGCTTTTTTTTTGGCCGCCTTTTTTTGTTTTACCGGATGTGACTCTGGTAAAGCAAAAGATCAAAAGCCGGTTGTAAAAACAACTTTTGGCGAAATTTCAGGAATTATTGACGATAGTGTCTATACTTTCAAAGGAATTCCTTATGCAAAAGCCGAAAGGTTTATGCCTCCGCAGGATCCGGATGCCTGGAAAGGCATTCTCGAATGCAGTGATTTTGGTCCGGCGGCCAGACAAATAGTTCCCTGGATTGCTGATTCCATGCAGGATGAGAAGAAACTCTTCAGCGTAAATGTTTGGACTCCCGGAATTATCGATGGCAAAAAGCGTCCTGTTATGGTATGGTTGCATGGAGGCGGATTTCACGTTGGAAGCAGCAACGATCCGATGACTTACGGAAAAGCCATGGCAAAAAAAGGTGATATTGTATTCGTATCTGTAAATCACCGGTTGAATATTCTTGGATTCCTTGATTTATCGGCTTGCGGACCCAGGTATGCGCAATCGGCAAATGTTGGAATGCTCGACCTAGTAAAAGCCCTTGAATGGGTAAAGGCAAACATTGAGAATTTCGGCGGCAATCCTTCGGATGTTACCATTGTGGGCGAATCAGGTGGTGGCGGAAAAGTGGGTACACTGATGTGCATGCCGTCGGCAAAGGGCTTGTTTCAAAAAGCGATCATTCAGAGCGGAACCCTGCGAAATGTAATGACTAAAGAAAAATCACAGGCTCTGGGGCTGGCAGTGCTTGAAAATCTGGGCCTAACACCAAATGATGCCGGCAAACTGGATACCATTTCATATGCGGTTCTTGTTAAAGCAGGAAATGACGCAATAACTAAAATTAACGGTCCCAGAAAACCCGGCTCACCAACCATGTTTGGCTTCTCGCCTTCGGCCGACAGTGTTGTTTTGATGCAGCAACCGTTCAGTCCCGGTTTTGCTGATATTTCCAAGGATATTCCGCTGATGATGGGCACCACATTCAATGAGCTCATGCCTGTTGTTTATGGGGAAAAGGACCTGACCATGGAAAAGGCAAAAGTTCGGCTGGCAAAAGAATATGGCAACAAAACAAACCGGTATATTGAATTATTCTCCAAAGCCTATCCTGATTTTACCCCTCAGGATCTTCTTTCTATTGATAAGGTTTTCAGACCATTTACAATTCAAACTGCAGATGCCCGGGCTATGCAGCAAGGAGCTCCCTTATATGTATATATGCTTGCATGGAAAAGTCCCGTTGACAGTGCATCAAAAGGATCTTTTCATGGCCTTGACATATCACTGGCATTTAATAATGTTGACCTGAGACCGGATTGGACAGGCAACTCAAAGGAGGCATGGATACTGTCTGATAAGATGAGTTCGGCCTGGCTCAATTTTATAAAAACGGGTAATCCCAATGTGGCAGGCGTATTACCTGAGTGGAAACCTTACACGGTTGAAAACGGTGAAACTATGTATTTCGACAATGAATGCAAAATTGTCAATAATCACGACAGGGAACTGATGAATTTCATTTGGTAATCACGAACCGGTCAGGTCATTTTATTATCCACCTTATTCCTGCATTAACGCCGATATGGCTGTAATCCACAGTGCCGTCATCTCCCCTTAAAATGTGGGGGTTGTCAGTTAAAGTTGAAAGCTTATCCACGCCATCCACATCGAATTTTACGGTTTTCGATTCCTTATACCGGTATGATGTGTTAACCGCCATGAATTCGGCTGTAAATAAAACATGATCTTTTATGGGGTACATGATTCCGATAGCGCCCCGGAACCCTGCATTCCAGTTTCCTGTATAAATTCTTTTCAACGACGTATTCTCAAGATACTCTTCAAGATTCTCGTTGGTGTATTTGTATGTATAAAAGTTTGTATAAATGGTTTTCACAAAAAGTAAATTGACGCCGGCTTTTATATAGGGTGTCCATTTTCCGGCTTTGATACTATATACAAACATGGGGCTCAGTTGTACCGAAGCATTCCGCATGCGGGCGTCACCGTTAAGGCCGGTAAGATGAAGTCTGCTGTATTCCTGCTCAAAAAATTGTTTCCAGTTATGATCGGAATGCGATGTGGTGAAAAGGGCTGTTGAAGCCAGGAATTCGGCTGAGAGATGTTCATCGAGCCTGTACCCGGCTGAAAGATTTAAGTAAAGGCCCTTTCCATATGAAAACCTGATCCTATACATGCTTATGAGGTTGTCAGTTACTTCACGGTTTTGTTGGACTGAAGGATTGGTCGAAAAAGAATAACCCGAAGTAAATTGAGCATAGAATTGGCCCTTTGCACCGGCAGTTGCCATAAAAAAAAGCACTATGTTCAAAAACCTCTTCATGATCAGAACGAATAGTTGATGTTAATTCCGCCATACATGCTGTTCAGCTTCAGGGTTTCTTTCAGACGCATCAGTGGTTTGTAGTAATTGGTATAGTAAGTATCATTCATATTATCATAATAGACTTGTTCATTGTCGATTTTTCGTTTATACACAATACTTTTAAGGTAACGGGGTAATTCATCCATATCCCAGTATGAAAAATTATCTTCTTTAAGGATGGCTTTCCGCGGTTTATAGAAAATATTTTCCACACCTGCCTCAATGGAGACGCCTACATGATTCAACAGCCTGTATTCGATTTCGGCACCAAAAGTATAGCCAAAATCAAGGCTTTTGTTAAACATGAATGTGCGTCGTTTTTCTTCGAATATAATCGACTTACCCAGGGAGGTAACTCCTGCAACAAAACCGGCTTTTGCAGAAAACGCGAAGTTTTTTCCAATTGGCTGCGACAGAACCAATGCAGGTATTGCATTTAAGACACGCAGTTGCCAGGCTGTGCTTCCGAGCGGGTAATTGGGTGAAACGCTGTCCGATTTTAACTGGTGGTTATTCCTGAAATAATCAAATCCTAATTCTATCGCAATATGTTCGTTAATCCTGAATCCGATATCTGCTCCATAAGACGTTCCCTTTGCCAGGGAGAATTTCTTGTTTTCCGTTATGACACTGGTATAGTAAACATCCGATCCAGTTAATATAAACATGTTGGCGGTAAAGAACTCCGGGGCTTTCTGATATGTAAGAGGTGTATGATACCTCAGATGAGGTTTCAGGTAGAAATGCTGGGAATAACTTAATCCGGATGATAAAATAAGAGATACTATGAGACAAATTCGGACCATAATCAGGTGTGTATTATCAAAGTTACTTCAAATCTCACAGAATATGACCATTACGAATGAATTTAACCCTTTTTTTAATAGCCCCGGCCTTAAGGCCGGGGGCTATTCACCAACCCTCGCCCCAAAAATCCGTATACAGTATCGCGCATTCAGAATTTTACTAATATTAGATTTTTAAAACCTGTTCATGCATCGATTATATCTTTTACTCTGCCTTCTTTTCCTATGTCCTGTTGCCGCCCTTCCCCAGGTTCTTATTAATGAATACCTCACATCCAATACTTCGGGATTGCTGGACGAGGACCAGGAATATTCCGATTGGATAGAATTTTATAACAGCAGCGACAACCCGGTGAATATGACCGGTTACAGCCTGACTGATGATCTTGCGGTACCGGCAAGATGGACTTTCCCGGCCATGACTCTTCCTGCGCATCAGTATGTCAAAGTTTTTGCTTCCGGAAAAGACAGGAAAGCGCTCTGGATGAATTTCGAAACGGTTATTGATATCGGTACGCCCTGGCATTATATTGTGCCTCAATCTGATATGGGTACCGCCTGGCTGAATAACGGTTTTGATGACAGTTCATGGTCAGTCGGGAACAGTAGTTTCGGATATGCCGATGGGGATGACACTACACTGATATCGTCATCCAGCTTCAGCATTTTTATCCGCAAGGAGTTTACAATTTCAAGCATGGCGGATATCGGAAGAGTTATCCTGAGTATCGATTACGATGATGGTTTTGTTGCCTACATTAACGGCCATGAAATAGCAAGGTCAAACCTGGGTACACCGCTACAGAATGTTCCTTTTGACATGCCGGCCACCAATTCCCGCGAGGCCGCCATGTACTTGAGCGGAACTCCCGAGTATTATGATGTGGAGGATATCGCCGGAGTGCTGCAGGTTGGCACCAACGTTATTGCCATCCAGGTGCACAACAACACTGTAGGTTCATCTGACCTGTCGGCCATACCCTTTCTTACAATCGGCCGGTTTAACGGCGAAGCGGGTTATGTGTCACCTTTCCTCAGCTTTGCGGGTGGATTGCTACACACAAATTTCAAAATCGATGCAGGTTCCGAAAGTATATTCTTATTCAATAAGTCAGGAGCCCTTGTTGATTCTGCAGCACACATTGCTATGCCATCCGATGTTTCAAGAGGCCGTATGCCGGATGGGAGCCCTTCGTGGTGTTTCTTCGGATATCCGACTCCGGGCAGAGCCAATACACCTGCGGGTTCAGGACTGGAGCCTTCGTCGGCAGTTACCCTGAGCCCGTCTGGCGGAAAATTCCGAACCTCGGCAGTAATCACTATGTCTTCCGCTGATCCTGCGGATTCGGTATATTATACTATGGACGGCACAATACCTGATAAAAGCGATTATTTATATAAGGGTCAACTAACTATTGCTACTGACAGGATCATAAGAGCAAGAACGATCAGGACAGGAAAACTTCCGGGGCCGGTAAAATCATCTACTTATGTAGGTTCCCGGACTCACGATATACCCTTTGTATGTCTTTCAACCAACCCTGAAAACCTGTGGAATGAGAACTACGGAATTTATGCTTTTGGCACTGCTCCACGGGGCGACTATCCCTATTTCAATGCAAATTTCTGGAAAGACTGGGAACGCCCTGTTCACATGGAGTTATATGATGTGCAGGGAGTAAAAAAAGTGGACCAGGATGCGGGTATGAAAATTTTCGGGGCCTGGTCAAGAGCTGCGGATCAGAAATCACTGGCTCTTTATGCCCGGAAAACTTACGGCAAAGGTTCATTCGAATATAAGTTCTTTGAAGATAAACCAATCGACAAATTTGAATCGCTTATACTGCGGAATTCAGGAAATGATAATATGGGTCTTCAGTTCCATGATTGCTTTATGACCGGTTTGACAAGAAAAATGGACGTGGACAGGCAGGCTTTTCAACCGGCGGCTGTTTATATCAATGGCCAATACTGGGGACTTTTGAATATCCGGGAGAAAGTTTCAAATAACTATATTGCAGAAAACCATCAGGTGAACGCCGACTCTGTTAACCTGCTACAGTTTGGCGGGGATGTGCTGGACGGAACCAACGAGGGTTACCAGGAGCTTATTAATTATCTCAACCAGAAAACGACATTGCAGAATGATGCCGACTATGAAAAAGCCAGGAATTCAATCGATATTGATAATTTCATACAGTATGAGCTTACCCAGATCTACCTGAACAATCGGGACTGGCCGGGAAATAATATAAAATTCTGGAATACTAATTCGCCTGGAAGCAAATGGCGGTGGATTCTTTTTGATACCGATTTCGGTTTCGGGATATGGGATGTAAATGATTATAAACTCAACAGCCTCGACTTTGCTCTTGAAGCGTATGGTCCCGATTGGCCTAATCCGCCATGGGCAACGCTCATTCTGCGACGAATGGTCACCAACCTGAATTTCAGAAACAATTTCATAAACCAGTTTTGCGACAGGTTGAATCTCGATTTCAGCTCTTCCAGGGTTAATTCCGATCTCGATTCGCTACAGAACCTTTACGATCATGAGATCGTGTATAACTTCGGTCGCTGGTGGGGAAACTATGATGAATGGCTGGGCCGGATCAGTAATCGCAAAACGTTTGGCCAATACAGGCCAACCTATTGCAGGGATTTTCTGAGAACACGGTTTAGCCTGGGATCAGGACTGTCCATAACAGTGAATGTTTCAGGCAGTGATGAGGGAGTTGTTAAAATAAATACAATTTGCCCGTCCGTTTATCCTTTTACAGGTATTTATTTCAAGAACCTTCCCATACAGATGACGGCAGTGCCGCGGCCGGGTTACCGTTTCGTGAAATGGGAAGGAACCATTAACAGCACAGAACCTTCTGTGACTTATAATATGGCCGCAGCAGGAACTTTTAATGCCGTGTTTGAAGAAGACACGGAGGAAGAGAAGCTGATAGTGATTAATGAAATTAACTACACCTCATCGCCGGCAACCGATGCGAAGGACTGGGTTGAAATTTATAATAACGGCGCCTCTTCGGTTGATTTGGGGGAATGGATTTTAACCGACAATGAAATTGATTCAGGGTATGTGTTTACGACCGGTACCATACTTACACCGGGCAGTTACCTGGTGATTTGCAGGAATCTTGAAGATTTCAAAACTTTTTATCCCAACGTATCCAATGCAACAGGAAATTTAAGCTTTAAACTGAGTGGTGAAGGGGAGATTGTGAGACTCTTTGATAATGAATTCAACCTGGTTGACAAAGTTAATTATGGTGTGACAGCTCCCTGGCCTGTAGATGCAAATGGAACGGGCAAAACAATTGAATTGTTAAATCCTTCACTTGATAATGAACTGGCCGGCAGCTGGCTGTCAGGCCTTATCGGAGGCACGCCGGGTACTGAAAATTCGGTGTCCATACCGACAGGAAAGGGAGATATTCAGGAACTGCAGGTTCAGATGGACTGTTTCCCGAATCCGTTCCGGGATTACACTACAATTAGCTTTAGTGTTGCTGCCGCCGGAAGTTACAGGCTGGAGGTAATGGATATGCAGGGAAGGATTGTCAAGGTTCTGACAGAAGAAACACTTTCACCGGGTTCATATTGGATTGACTGGACAGGAGACAACGTGAGCGAAGGAGTGTACACATTGCGTTTATCCGGCAATGGAGTAGCGCAAACAAAAAAGATGGTGAAGATCAAATAATTTTTGAATTTGAGTATGGAATTTTATATTTCAAAGCATCTATTCGTAAAACCCTGAAATGAAAATCCTACTCGCAATCGACCGCCTGTTGATTGTGATTTTGCTCATCATTTTGCTATCCTCTGCGAGGGAAGAGGAGGAAAAAACTTATACCGTCAATGGTTCAGTAACAATATGTTTAGGTGGGACCGATTCTATTGAGGTGTACATTCCGGAATAGATCCTATACCCTATCGGTGCAGAGGTTTTTACAGACTGCAATCGGTAGAAAAATAAAGGTTTGGACTTCCTGTAATATCTAATGCTTGTTCAGAAGCCGCAGATGGCATCGTAAAGACACAGACCTTGTAAAGCAATGGCATATCATTGAGAGACAAAGTGATGTAATTTGGGGTCGGATTGGTTAAACTTACCAGGCTGGTATTATGGCTAAGGTCGAGACTGGTTAAAGGATTCGATCCGCAATAAAGAACTCCTAATTTGGTATTTTGCGAAAGATCCAGGGTATTTAACTGGCAGTTACTGCAGGCAAGCATAGTTAATTCTGTGTTTTTTGAAAGATCCAGGCTGGTCAGATTGCTATAATCGCATCGGAATGCTAATAATTCCGTATTCCAGGTAAGATCAAGTGCCTGCATTTGAAGTCCGTTGCAAATCAGGTATTGTAAATGGGGGCAGTTTGTTACATCCAGGTTGGTTATTTTCTGTGAATTGCAGTCCAGATATAGTATTGATGTGTCACCTTCAAGATATATTTTTTCAATTGAACTAGAGTTGGAGCATTGCAAATCCGTTAAAAGATAATGGTTTGAAACATCCAGGGTGGTCAGCCCTTGTTCACTACAATATAATGTTTCAAGCATAAGATTCTTTGCAACATCGAGGGCATTCAGACTCCAGTTCCACGAGGTAATCAGCGTCTTAAGTAAAGGACAGTCTGAAAGGTCAAGTTCAGAAAGCTGATTGCTCCAGCAATTCAAATATAACAATGCGCCGTCACCTGAAATATTAAGTGTAGCCACCTGGTTATTTCCGATATCAAGCGTATCCAGGTATGATTTGCCGGACGCATTAAGATCAGTTATCAGGTTATAATTACAATTCAGGGTGATAAGGGCTGTGTTTGCAGAAATATCAAGGGAGGTTAATTTGTTCTGACCGCAAATAATTCGTTTAAGAGAGGTATTTGTTGAAACATCGAGATGATCTAAATTATTTGTAGAACAATACAAGGTTTCCAATGAGGTGAGACCTGAAATATCGAGGGATCCCAGGTTATTTTGCCCGCAATTCAGATAGACCAGGCCTTTATTTTCCGTTAAAACAAGAGAGGTCAGACTGTTGAAAAAGCAATTAAGGGATTCAAGGTTGACAAAGGATTCAATTCCTGATAAATTTGAAATGGCTTTGCCGCTGATATCAAGCACTTTAACAGTTTCAGCTTCATCCGGGCTTATGACACCATTACCATCGGTGTCAACTCCTTTTTGGATCAGTGCATTCAGAAAATTATTGTCCCTGATATTTATGGAATTCAGATCGTCTTTTTTGCACTGGCTTATTAAGAGAATGACCAGCAAACCGGATAAAATTTTCTGAATCGTATGCATTGAATGAACTAGATTCAATTAAAGTTAAGAAATATTTTAATTTGATTTTCAAGTTCATAATAAAATCTGCAATTTGTTTGGTTCTCTCTGATCAATTTTTTTTACTCATATCTGAGAGCCTCAACAGGGTTTTTAGTGGCGACCTTCAGGCTTTGTAAACTCACGGTAAGTAATGAAACGATCATGGCCACTGCACCGGATACAAGAAAAATCCACCAGCTTAACGGAGTTTTATAAGCAAATGTCTGAAGCCACAGATGCATACTGTACCAGGCAACAGGGCACGCAACAATAATTGCCAAAACGATCCACTTTATGAAGTCTTTATTGAGGATTATGAGAATGTGAATCACTTTTGCGCCATTTACCTTACGAATCCCGATCTCTTTAATTTTTTCACTCAAATTAATAAAGGTAATCCCGATTAGCCCGATTATTGAGATTATGAATGCGATAACCATGAATATGGGAATTATCTTTTTAATCAACATTTCTTTCTCGTATAAAGCAGTGATTTCGTCATCCAGAAATGAATAATCAAAATAACAATCAGGATAAACAGAGTTCCATTTCAATTTGATATCATTTATTAACTGCTTTTCGCGCCTTGCAAACTTAATTAGAATAGTACTTGCATCCATCGAATTGGAATGATCAATGCCTGTATAAATGCAAAGAGGTTCGACAGGCCTGTGTAACGACCGGAAATTGAAATCTTTAATGGTACCTATAACGGTGTAAAAATCTGTATCTGAAGAGTGAGTGAAAATCTTTCCAATCGGGTTTTCTTTAATACCAAATGTTTTTAGAGCCGTTTCATTGAGTAGGATTGAATTTTGGGGACTGTTTTTTGAGAAAAATTCTCCTTTAATTATTTTGAACTGAAGAACCTTCATCATTTCAATATCACAGCAAAAATACTGGGGAGAGTAGGAAGTAATTCCCGAGGAATCTTTCAGTTGAAGATATTTGGTAGGAAGTCCCCCTCCCGGGTAAGTATTGGACACTGAAACTGCTTTAATATTTTGCAGCTTTCTTATCTCATCGGCTAATATTGTCGCTTTACTTCTATCCCGGTTATTCAGGTGAATAATTACCACATTTTCTTTATCAAAGCCAAGATGGCGGGTAGTTATCAGGTTTACCTGGTTGACAATAACCAAAAAGAATATAAAAATAATGGTTGCAATCAGAAACTGAAGACTAAAAAGCAACTGACTCACCGTCATCATCTTTTTTGAATACCGTAAATTGCTTTTTATCAGGAAAGAAGGCGTTCTTTTCATGGTTTTAATTAAAGGCAGACATCCGCATATAAAACTGATTAAAACCGCCAGAATGACAACATGGGGAATTGTACCGGTGATACTATTTGCAGATAATATTGAGGGTTTAAAGAAATCAAAAATAACAGGATGAAGCGTAAAAAATACAAAGTAAGCAAGCATCGATGAAAGGATAAATATTATAAATGCTTCAATAAACGACTGAAATATTATCGGAAATTTACCGGAACCGCAAATTTTCTTTATGCCTGTGGTCTTACAGCTGTTCCGGAACAGGCATATATTAAAATTTACAAAATTGAAGCAGGCAATGAATAGGATCAAAAAAACAGCAACAAATATTACGATCACATCACTGATGCTGTTTTGATTTTCAAATCCGGCTATATTATTAGCATAAAGGTGAATTTTAGATATCGGAATTAATTTCAGATCAATTCTATTCCCTCTGCCGAACCATTCCTTCAGATCAAGATTAAAGTGTTCTGCCGCAAACGGTCCGAGGCGGTTCATTATTAAAGAAGGCAGTTTTTTTTCAAATTCTGCGGAATGGACATTTTTGTGAAGTTTAATATAAGTACTATACATATATCCATCCCAGTAATGCGCATCATAGTCTTTAGTAAATGTCACCAGGGAGCCAATCAGATCGAAAGTAAGGTGTGAATTTGAGGGATAATTACTAAAAACTCCCTGCACCTCATATTTTTTATCATTTATAACCAGGGTTTTACCAACCGGGTTCCTGTCTGAAAAGTATTTCTTTGCACACATCGTACTTATGCAAACCTGGTTGGGTGCAGTCAGCATTTTTGAGATATCCCCTGTTATCAGATCTACGTTGAACATTCTCAGAAAGGATGAATCGGCAGAAATCACATTATCCATGAATTCAATACCCTGATCGTTTTTAATAATGCTTTTGGGCATGTATTGAGTCCTTGTCATGGCTTCAACTTCCGGGTAATCTTCAAGTAAACTGTTGCCAAGTGCAACAGGTGCCTGAACATACCGATCCCTCACACCCTCTACATACTCATCAAAATAAACATTATAAATTGTGCGATAATCTTTTTCAAACCGGTCAAATGATAATTCATTTTCCAGGTAGAGAAATAAAAACAGAATGGAGGATATGGCCAGTGTTAATCCCGCAATATTAAAAACAGAAATGACTCTGTTTTTAATTAAATTGCGTAAGGCGTACCTGATAATATCGTATAGCATCTGGTGGGATTAAATAGGTTTTTTCTTAGAAAAGGATTGCCTTTGAGAAACTGCTTAATAACCTTTCAATTTAGATGCCATAAACGCTACCGCCATAAAATCAAATATATACGAGTTAAATAGGTTTTAAGAGAGTACAATTATTTTACAAATTGTACAATCATTTGACAAAATCAGATGATATAATATTTAAACCATGCATGAGTGTAACGTATGCTTCATGACTGAAATTCGTTTTCAAGTGTTAATTAGTCCTATCAGTCGAATCAGTGGTTCGGGGTATAACTAATATCAATTTATTATCTCTCCCTTTGAATTGGCGAGTTTTACTTTCCATTTTTCAATGTCATCGGGAGTTAATTTATTCCAATCCGCTATTTCTCCGATAATCTTTAAAGGCGACTTTGTCCGGTAGGAGCGTGTAGGATTCCCCGGGAACCTTTTATTGGTGACATTCGGATCATTTTCAAAATCGCCTGTGGGTTCAACTACGTAAACCCTTTCAGGTCCGTCCCCCTGGGCTAAGGATGCGGCTAGTCCCGCACCATTAACCATTGCAGTGAAGTAGATGTGATTCATGATCAAATCGGACTGGTAGTTTGATCTTCCTCCCGGAGTCAGCAAATCCCCATTATGCAAATCCGCTTTGGTACCATGAAAAAAGGGCCCTTTATCTGAAGGCTTTTCAGGAAATAAATGAGCTTGCGAGTAATTCTTTTTTCCATTATCCATATCTCCAATTTCTTCATAGCATTTGGCGATGGTTGAATATAGAACAGGAAATGCCGGGATGACGGCATCATTATTAATTTTCAGTGCAAGCTGCAAATCGGTTAGCAGCCATTTTAATTTATCCTGAATATCTTTTTGATTTCTGGCAACAAAATATGCCGCCAGGAATTTTTCAAAATCATCAATCGCATCGTTCCAGGCCTGGAGGAAGATTTCAGAAGCTTTTTCAGGATTACCTTTTTCTTCAAGTACCATCCCCTGGATGCAGAGTTTCACTATGTGGTTATCCGGGCTGAATTCCATTGTAATGGTTTTTAATCTTTTCCGCCTTAAACATTGAAAAGCATCACAAGGTTCAATTTTCTTTCGCTCTTACAGGGGTGAAAAGGCGAAATAGTCATACAGGGTTTGATAAACCTCTTTCAGCGGCGATGCCGTACATAACTTTCTTCATCTCTTTTACTAAATCATAATTTAATCTTGAAAGATCGATGAATTGAGATTCATAATCATTATCAATTAAAAGATTTTGATCCGAATCGAATTGGATAGATTTTACATCATTCCATTTCACTTTGGTTTCTTTGCCAAAAACGGTAGTTTTAATAACTATCTTTTCTTTATCTATTATTACGAATGCCTTTCCAAATAATTTTAAGAAAGACCAACCGAAACCTGCATAGGTGAAAAATACTCCGGTTAATATCAAAATGGTATATTGCATATCATCAAATACCGGTGCGTAATGGTTGGTACGTACATAATGGCTGTATATAAGGATAAAAGCCAGAAAGCCAAAGGCGGCCAGTCCCAGTATGATCATGGGTATCGATTTCGCGCCATTTTTCAATAAGTCAACGTGTAATTCCATTGGTTTCAATTTAGATTGTGAGTACCTCGTTTATTATTGGATGCAAAATCATATGAAAATCCACATCCTAAACCAATAACTTCTATTGCAGACTTATGTGAATTGGTATTACAATTTTAACATTCACCGGATGCCCATTACATTTTCCAGGCTTCCAATCAGGCATCATTTTCAAGACCCTGATTACTTCATTTTGAACCTGAATCTGGTCAGGATGGATAATTTTAATGTCCTTCATTTTGCCGTTTGAATCAATAATGAATTCAATTGTAATGCGACCAAAAATTTCAATCCGATTGTTGCCAGCCGGCAGGGTTATGCAGGATAAAACAAAGCGTAATTAGTACAAAAAGGATCCTCATTTACTAAATGTTTGTTACAAATAAGCACGAATGCATGAATTTAATACGAATTTTCTTTCGCCCTTTCAGGGCAGATTAAAAACAATGATCATTATACACAGGGTTGTGCACCCTGTGCTGGGTTAGGTCGCCCTTTCAGGGCTATTTGTAATTTAAAATCAGAACAATTGATTCAACTCTAAAAGGGTTATTGTGAAACACGAATTACCCTTAAAAATCCTTTTCCCGAATCAGATTAAAGTGAGGCTGTTTTTGTGTATCAAATTACAGTCAGAGGCTGTTTTCGCATATCAAATTACAGTCAGTGGCAGTTTTCGCGAATCACCCTGAAAGGGTGAAAAATACCAGCACAGGGTTTCAACCCTGTGTTTTAAGTGTTGATTTGACATTCAGCCCTGAAAGGGCGAAATAGTATGCACAATCAGTTGAAAATCCAAAAATATGACCGTGAAATTCGTTCTAATTAATTTAATAGTCTTTAATTCGTGCATTCGTGGTTATTTTCGCCGTATATTTTATCCTGCGTTTTTCGAGATCTTTTTGAAGAAGATCCCTTTTTATCGCCATTCCGTGTGAGGGAATAAACAGCCTGCAGGATGTGGTATTGAGAAGTTTTTCCCAGCTTGAAATCAGTTCGCCCGTATCAGCTGCAAAGGGAGGGAATGCTGTCCATGGAAATATACCGAAAACCGTATCACCTGCAAGAGTTATTTCATTATCGATAATAACGGATACCGATCCTGTTGTGTGCCCCGAAGTATGCATGATATAGGCGCTGAACCCGTATGAAGAAAGGTCAAAGAATTCATTTGCGGTCAGATCGGGTTTGCAGGGTTGATATAAAGCAATTGATCTGAATTTAGCGGCAAACGTTTTTACAAGAAATTTACTGAAACGGTTGGTGCCTGTAGGAAGGATATTGTCGCCGGCTGCCAGGTAATCTTTTTCAGAGTGATGAATGATCACCTTTGCACCGTAATTGGCCTTAATCCTTGCCGCATTGGCAGCATGATCAAAATGGGAATGGGTGAGAATCAGCAAGTCGATTTTTTCGATGCCCAGTCTGCCGAGTCTGTTTACAAGTGTCGGCCACAGGAATCCCGGACTGGTGTCCACCAGGATGGTTGACTTATCGTTTTTAAGCAAAAAAACATTACTCCTTCCGCCGATCAGGCGAATGATTTGATTACCCTGAGATGTAAACCAGGATTTCATTATTCAATGACTGCTGTTTTATAAGTGCAAGTTGGTGATTTATTTTTTTGAATAGTAATTAGCCCTGTAACCCATTAAAAAACT
The DNA here is from genome assembly GCA_035299085.1 of Bacteroidales bacterium. Classification (NCBI taxonomy): domain Bacteria; kingdom Pseudomonadati; phylum Bacteroidota; class Bacteroidia; order Bacteroidales; species Bacteroidales bacterium. The sequence goes on from DATGXG010000065.1 coordinate 28,024, forward strand.
AATTGGGGCAAGTATCCAATATGTCAAAAGTTGTACAGCCCAGGGGGGACTAATTACCCTTATTTCGTTCTTATGTTTTAATCCCATCAGAGGTAGTTGCAAAAATGGAGGCATTCCTTTTTCATTCAGTTTATCATCTTTGGCCATTTCGAAATAGGATTCAAAAAACTCGTCAATGTGAAGCGCAGGAGAAAACTGTTGAACAGAATGTGCCTCTATGTCGTCTTCATTCCAAAAACAATGTGCGACACCGGAAGGAATGGTAATTTCTTCACCGGGACCTATGATTTGTTCCTTACCATTAACCAGGAAATGAAGTTTTCCGGAAATAACTTTTGCAGAGCTTACCTGGTATGGATGAATATGAATGGGTTCTCTCATCTCCGATTTAGGATTGAAAGACTCAATTTCGAGAAGTCGACCATTTGTCTCCTTTCCTGTTTGAAGGAAAATCATTTTTTGCCCTGTCCGTATGTTTGTAATTTTATCACCCAGCTTTGCCATATAGCTCGTTTTCAGTCCTTAATCAAGAGTCGTTCAGCCCTGTTTCAAGACCGGCAATTGCAAAAAGCCGAACTAATGGTATAAGCAATTAAAAGACGGAATAGTTTTGAATTTTTATCTTTTTTTATCTCACAAATCCTTTAGCCAGGATGGTGTCACAGTGTGAAGCGTGTAACCGGTGCTGCAATATCTCCTGGTATTCCAAAGAATTGTACCACGCTTCAAAATCGCGTTTTGATTTAAATTCGATAATAATGGTTCGTGTGTACCCCCATGTGCCTTCTAAGATTTCAGGGTGATCATCCGCCACTAAATATTCTCCGTTGTAGTTACCAAATACCTCATCCGCTTTTTCGAGGTATTTGTCATATTCCTCTCTGTCATGAATTCGAATGTTGGCAATAAAATAGTAGCTCATTTGGGACCAATGATAAATTTTTATGTTATGAAAGATCTAAAGTAAGCTTTAATTAATGTCTTTAAATCGTTTGCTTACTTCTTTTTACATAAAAACTAATATCCCTGGAAGTAAAAATCAATATAATCTTCCCTGATAAAAAAGAACAACAGCTTTTCCAAATTAAAATAGCTTCCACCCATGACAAGGAATTGCCCTTCAAATTTAAATGGTTGTTTTTTTGATAACACAAAACTTTCAGTACTTGAACTTTCTCCATTTGAACTTATACGATGAAAATGAACGATTCCAAGATCCATTTTTTTCACACTTGAAATAGAATCGATCAGGGAGATCATTTTTCTAATGTCCTGATTCTGTCCCTGGCAGGGTAACGATGCACTGACCAGGACAATCGCGATAATAAAAAATATAGCTTTCATTATGTAAACAATTGGTTTAATTTTTTGGGGTGATTTAAGAATGAGAATTTCACCAGGGATCTTCATAGAAACATGGTCATTTCATTTAGTGTTAGCTACTATTAACTCTGGTTCTTAGCGTACTTGAAGTGGCAGAATTTCTGTTTTTAACGACCTTTTACTTAAATCGTATCAGCGCAGTATTTGTACCCTCTATATTGCCGATTGCTCTTAACAATTCGCGTTGACAGACGTATTTACTGTGATCACAAGGTGTTCCGGTTTGCAATGATTTTAATGTACTTAATGCTCTGTCATCGCCGACATATTCGAGAGTCCATATAACATGATTTTTCTCTTCGAGGCTGGAGTTTTGTGATTTCAATTCAGCGATGAGAGCCTCTACGTTGTCTCCGGGATAATGGCTTTTTGCATAGTCGCAATATTTATTCACATCAGATCTTATCCAAAAGTATATTCCGACAAAACACACTACAATAAAGAAAATACCAGAAACAAAAAGGATAAAAAGGATTTTTATAACTCTTGCCGTTTTCATGGTTATGAGGTTTAAGAGGTTGGTTTAAGGAGTTCAAAGTGTAGAAAACATGATGATAAAGTTATATAAAAACAATTTCAGATCTGCTTCGTTTCGAACCTAAACGGGTAGGTTACATCTATAAAATAAAATAAACTCCAAATCGGCAACCATACGATAATTGTCCGGTTTTCATCGATTTATAATCCAATACACTTAAACCTTTACCAATGAAAGGAGTGACGCGTATTATACATCTTTCACTTAATTGATAACCTGTTCCAAGATCCAATTGAGCTATAACCTGGGATTGATGCAGGTTCTGAATGAGAAATTTTGATTTATGTTCGGAATTGTCCTCAAAGACTGTATTTTCTTCACATTTTGTTTGAATAGTAAGATCCAGACCAACTGAAGGATAAAACATCAATCTGTTTTTGTGAATTAATTGTATACCAAATCTTACCGGTATACTTATATAAGAAACCTTTAAATCACTTTGCCTGGGTATAGCCGGATCTCCCGGATCCTCAATCAGGTAATTGTATTTTAATTGATACCCCTGAGTCCCATATCCTAATCCACTACCTAAAAATAAGTGGTTAAACTGATAGTGAAAGTCAATCCCCAGGGAAGTTGTCAGCCTGGTTTTATATTCATAATCAAAACCAGTTTCTTTAAAATATTTATTTCCTCCTAGAGAACCATTTATTCCTATTGAAATTTTATGATCCTGTGCATACAAATTTAAGAAGACAAGGAATAGTGCGGAGGTTAAGGTAACTCTTTTCATAGGAAGGGAATTTAAGAACTAACTGTGAATAATTAAATAAGATATTGCAAAAAATAACCACGAATGCACGAATTAAAGACGAAAATTTAAATTAAAAGCGAATGAACACGAATGAGCTGAAAGCGATGCTTTCAGGAGAATTATAATGATTAAACAATTTATAATCTTAAATCCTCCACTCAAACGACCTCATTATTCTTTCACCTCCAATATCGAATAGAATTGACCATTCTCTTCTTTCATATTTGGATTGGCCGGGTCAATTTCTTTTTTACCATCAAAATAGTAATAGTATAAATATTCTCCGTTTGGTAAGTCCAATGAATATTGCCACTCATTATTATATTTCAACAGTATATAGCTCTTCTTTTTTCCATTTACAGGTTTTATAACCAGTAATGAATATTTTGAATCAAGGTATCCATTGTAATTAAACTTGGTCTTTTTCAATAGTAATTTATTGACCAAATAATTGTCAGGTAAATATTCATTTAATATATATGGTAAAGTTGCTAATCCTCCAAAATCATTTTCAATAACAATACCATTCGGATCAATTAAAAAATAGGTCGGAAAAGCGAAAACATTGTACTTTGCAACATAATCCCCATCAAGGGATGCTAACATTTGCGACCATGAGTAATTTTTCTTTTTTATAAAATCAGAAACTTCCTTGCCATTGTCTTTAACATTCACGCCAAGAATATCAAATTTCTCACCACCATATAAATCATATATGTCTTTCATTGTATATTCCATCTCTGATAAACAGGCACCACAACCAAGATACCAGAAGTCCAATAAAACAAACTTGCCAATGTAGTCTTTCAGATTTATTCGGTCCCCATCAATTCTTTCACCCACAAGCTCGGGAGCCTTATATCCTATCTGGGTGCTTGTTAATGGGATATTATCCGGAACTTGTTCCAGTACTATTGTATCCCCTGTAACATTCGAGCCTTTGATCAGATATCTGCTATTCCTTATACACAGATATTCATTTATATTTAATCTATTTCTATTTAAAGTATCTTCGAGAGTAAAATAGGGATTTGAATAGTCAATTCCTGTCCTGGATTCAATTCTTATAGTATAGATTTGTTGATTCTGAGTGATCTTTGCTATCCGGTACTCGCAAATTTTAAAATCAATATCAATTAAATTTTTGTCTTTATCGGTATTGGCAGATAGTAATTGGATGCAAGTTGTGCCACCATCATACTTGCATGTAATATAGTTGGGTTTTGCATTTTCTTTATTTATTGGGATAATTGCAATTTCATCATTACTGAAAATCCTATCATTATTTGAATCTAGAAAAAACAAGCACATTGAATCTTTTACTGTACCCAATCCATAAATATATATATCTTTTTTTGATACAGTCAACAACTCAAGCCTGAACAAGGATGGATCAGAGTATATTTCTTTATTAAATGAAAAGGAATCGAGTGCCTCATTATTTTTTTCGAATGAAGTGACAAATCGATTAGGTATGATTTTATCGCCGCATATTTTATCAGTTGTCAATATGATATCATTCTGGGCAGTGGCAGTCAAACCCATAGTCAGGAAAATTAGCTCCCATACGTGATTTTTCATTCTTCTATTATTTAAGCGTATGTAAGAATGACCATATGAAGGCTGGGAAGCTTATATTACCTCCTTTAAACATCTGCCGGTATATGACTTTTCACAATTAACCAAATCTTCCGGCACGCCTGCAAATATTATTTCTCCCCCCTTTTTTCCTCCTTCGGGTCCCATATCGATTACCCAGTCGGCGTATTTAATAATGTCAAGATTATGCTCAATGATCACAACTGTATTATTGTTATCTGCCAATGACTTAATGATTCTGTAAAAATTATCAATATCCGACAAATGCAGGCCGGTTGTCGGTTCGTCCATCACATAGATATTGCTTTCCTTATGCAGTTCCGAGGCTATCTTTAACCTCTGCGATTCACCACCCGATAAAGTACTTGTCGATTGTCCCAGTTTTAAATAGCCAAGCCCTACATCGTCAAGAGTTTTCAACATCTTCAGTATCTTATTATCCTCAAAGAAATTCATGGCCTCCTGTACGGTCATATCCAACACATCCGCTATGCTTTTCTCATTGTATTTCAATTCCAGTATTTCAGAATGATACCTTTTTCCTTCGCATTCATCGCAAATTGTCTTAACCGAATCGAGAAAAAACATTTCAAACGACAGAGTACCCTGGCCGTTGCATTTGGGGCAGGCTCCCTTTGAGTTAAAGCTGAACAACGATGCATCGGAACGGGTATGTTTCGCAAACTCTTTCCGGATAAGGTCGAAAGCCCCGATATAGGTCATGGAGTTTGCCCTCGATGACCGGCCTATCGATGATTGATCAATAACAATTGCTTCAGGATGCTCTTTGGCAAAGCAATCGTAAATCAGACTACTCTTGCCGCTTCCTGCAACGCCTGTAATACAGGTTAATATTCCTTTGGGGATTTTTACGGTTACATTTTTAAGGTTATTGACACTGGCATTATGAATCGTATAAAAGTCATGTGCCTTTTTTCTCGCATATCGGGGTTTTGGCGAATTGAAAAGGTATTTACTGGTGATGCTTGGTGAGTTTTTGAAATTCTCAAACACACCATTGTAGATGACCTCACCACCCATCGCTCCTGCTTTCGGTCCGATATCAACAATCCATTCTGCCGCTTTGATGATATCGGGGTCGTGTTCAACTACAAAAACACTGTTCCCCATATCCCTGAGCTTGTGGAGTATGCCGAGCAATTTCCGGGTATCGCGGGGATGCAGTCCGATTGAAGGCTCGTCAAGCACATACAACAAATCAACGAGGTTACAGTCCAGTTGCCTGGCCATTTTGACCCTTTGCGACTCACCTCCCGAAAGCGTTGAAACGGGGCGGTCCAATGATAAGTAACCCACACCTATTTCAATTAGCTGATGCAATATGTTTTTGGCTTTCCGGATTATGGGCACGGCAAGTTCATCATGGATATCTTCAATGAAAGCCAGCACTTCCGGAAGTTCCATCTGGCATAGCTGCCCGATAGAAGTATTTTTGATTTTGACAGATTCCGCTCTTTTGTTTAACCGGGTAGCATTGCATTCAGTACAATTCGAATATATAAAGTACCGTGAATAGGCATTCTTATCATCTTCTTCCGCTTCATCTTCAGCCCTGCCGGATACGGCATTCTCAAGCTTTCTTGCCAATCCCTCGAATTTACGGTTGTACGACAACTTTTGCTTTGCATCTTTTATCGGGAAAGGCTCAGAATACAACAGCCTGGTTAATTCTTCCTCTGTAAAGTCAGCCAGTTTTTTATGATTATCAAAAATGTCGGAAGCAATAAGTTCTTTCCATAAAAACCCACCGGGTTTATAATGGGGATGGGTTATTGCACCTTCAGCCAGCGATTTCGTTTTATCAATAAAAAGATTTAAGTCAATTTTAATTTGTTTTCCCAGTCCTTTGCAATGTGGACATATCCCTTCGGGGTGGTTAAAAGAAAAATAAAATGAGGGACCAATAAAAGGTTTCCCAACCCGGGAATACAGCAATCGCAGATAAGTGTTCACTTCTGTGGCGGTTCCCACGGTGCTGCGCAAATTACTTCCCATCCTTTTCTGGTCTATGACCATTGCTGTGGAAAGGTTAAATATATCGTCCACATCGGGGCGGGAAAGCTTAGGCATACGGGTGCGGGCGAAGGTGGAGAAGGTTTCGATCAATTGCCGTTGTGCCTCTGTATAAATGGTATCAAAAAGCAGAGACGATTTTCCTGAACCTGAAATACCAGTAAACACAACCAATTTGTTCTTCGGAATCTCAACTGAGATATTTTTTAAATTGTTTGTATGTGCGTTCTGAATTACTATGGAACTCATTTCCAATTCAAGTTAGATGGATGTGATAAAGTGATCATTATTAGTTGCAGTTAGGATAAATATAATGCTCTCCATTCCTCGCATTTTCTCCATATAATGCCATTGAATTTTTATCTTTCAGAACCGTTACCTGAACTATGTTTTTATATTCAACATAGGTTCGTGGTGTACAGCCTGCAATATTTACAATTAATATGGGCTTTTCAGAGAGATCTTTAATATTTGATTGTTTTCCTGTAATTGTTTTGAATTCAGGGTTAGGAGCAATCATTCCAATTTGTGTTCCTGCCAGGTTTTCCAAATGTTTTTCTTTCACCAGTATAAATCACTTTATCCTTTTCCATCAGCCCTGCCAGCCGCAAATATTAAAACTCTCATCAGGGGCGATACATGGATCATTGATGATCCTTACTTCCAAGGTCCATTGCAGGGTAGTTTTGTTTAATAAACTCTAGTCTTTCAAAACTCTTTTTATAAATTTCGTTAAGAATTGGAATAAGAAAGCCTTCCGCATATTTGTTTATATCAAAATTACCATTCTTATTTTCTATTCTTACTTGCGATGTAGACCATGCTAAATATCTGGTAATTTCCCATAAATAAATTTGACCATTCATAAAGCACATGTTTTAAGAGTTAAAAAAAGTTGCACTCTTATGCAAATTTTGGTTTGTGCACTAGTAAACATGGGTCTGAAAAATCAGACATTTGAAGCGGTCATTATTATCCTGAATACTTTATTAGATATCTTTTAGTTCATTATACTCATCCTGATATCCTTTAATTATTTCTTTTATTTTTTTAATCTCAATTTCACAACGACGTCTCTCAGATGGATTCTCTGCTAAATCTCTTTTTTCCTCCCAGTCTTTTAGTAAATCTTCATTCTCACTGATTTTTATCTCAAGTTGTCCCATTCTCGCTACAGCAGTAACATTATTATGTAGTATTTTATTTTTATTTTGGAGAATTCGCTCGTTACTTTGTTTATCATTATTTAGGTATGTTTCCGGAATATCAGAGGCTGTGACGTTCTCCTCACTCTTATTAATATTAGGCTGCAATGTTCTTTCATACTCATCAATCCTCTCGCCCAATTTTTGTGGGTTTTGTGCAATTTTTAACATATCAATTTGAGTCTTTATTAGTTGCCTAATAAACTGCGACTTAGCTGGATCATTATCACTTAGCTGCTTAATGTTTGAACAGATTGAGAACTGCAGAAAATCCAACTCTTTCAGTTTTTCTGTTGCTTCGACAAATTGAGGTTTTATTGAAACCTCTCCGATACCGAAATCGAATTGATTCATTCGCTCAGGGCCCAAGGTAGCCTTGAGTCCTTTTATATCGAGCATCCGTGTTTCATATGTAAAAAACTTTTTACATTCGGGCTTTCCAGAGAATATTGACATTTTTGGTGCTTTTTTTATGAATAGAATTAAAATAATTAGTGCTATAATGGCAAGCCAATAAAATACAGGATTTAAGAAAAATGATAGAAGCAGAACAAATTTATGTTCAAGGATGGTATTATCAACTTGTAACCGGACTTTGCAGGGATATGTCTTGGTGTTGGATCTTATTGCCTTAAAAGGTATTTCAAATATGTTGGCTTTGATAGTCTGATATATAAGCTTATGATAGGAGAACTCGAGATTTTTACCTTCAGAAATGAATGTTATGGACACGTTATTTGCGCTGTCTAACACAGCATTCTTTTCTATTGAAACTAATAGAGATCCATCCTTTACAATTTTAGGTGTGTATAAAAAATGTATGCTAAAATTACTCATACCTTTGATGTTTAACACCTTATCCTCAGACTGGTTGTTATAGTTTAAATAGTATAAAACCAATTGAATACTTGAGTAGAATATTATTATAAAGAAAGAAAAGATCATCACCTTTTTCAGAAATAACCAATTGGAATGTGGTTTAGGTGGCCGAGGAACTATACGGATAGGTGATTTTTCAACAATTCTTTTTAAATCCAAAAGATCATTGAAGAATAGAATTCCTTCACTTTTACTTTCTAAATACTCCTTTAACGACAGATCAGGTCTTTTTATTTTTTGATTTATAATATTTAATAATACTTTATCCAACTCTTTAATGAATTTGAAATAAGGTAATCCAATACTGGGTATGATATTGTTTAAATTCCTTCTAGTACTAACTAACTGATTACTTATCTGAACAAAACGTTTGTAATCATTTATAATAATTGAGGATTCCAGGCTTTGCAACTGACTTAATATCTTTAATCGAATGTCCATTTTAATCATCTATAAAAAAATATGGATTTTCAATTTCATCTAAATCTTGAATTTGTTCAAAAGAAAGCCTCTCCACAATAATCACAAATTTCGCCTGATAATACTCCGTTTTATTTTTTATTTTAACCATTCTATCATTTGCATTTATTTTCTCATTATCGTCAAATGGCGTTCGTACACAATCCTCAACCTGGATTGTTGCATTAATCGGGAAAAACTCACATTTATAACCGTATGAACGAACTTCACTTTTAAAAGCGTCAAATTCATCGAGCAATGAACTCACTGCGTTGCGATAACTAGCAGTTTCTTCGATTTTTTTACCCAATAGTATATTTCTGTCTTCATAAAGTTCCAAGTAACTTGCTGTTTTAATCTGAGGATAGTTATCACAGAAATAAATATACACAAAGTCATCCGTATGTTTGTTATTCCATTTCATTGCCACGATCTTTTCAACAGACGCTGGTAAATATGCATATTCGGAATAAACAATAGTAAAGTAGTTATAAAGTGAAATGGAGTAAGGTTTTGTATAACTGATTTGCATATAATAATCAGAAGTTAACTGATCGTATATTCTTTGCAGAGACCAATAAAAAAGTTGCAATGATTTCGACCAGATTTTTTCAGAAAGCTGCAGGTATTTGTTGTTTTTTAATAAAATCTCCTTTTTGAGCTTTGTTTCCCAAATTATTATTAATTTAAAATCTTTGATTGGCGCCAATCCAATGTCTTCTAAATTTACATCCTTGTCAAATATTGACGGATTGTTTATGTTCTTTTTGTAATCGAATATTTTCTTAGAATAATTGTTAAATCTTATTTGAATAACTTCAGTCTTATCCGAATTCATGATCGATTCCATTGGAACTACGCCATGATTTTTAAACTCAATATCATTTGTATCATAAGTGTCCATAAGGTATTTATGTTCAAGAAGTCGAATTTCGATATTCTCTCTTATATCAGGTTCAATTCTATTACACAGTTTATTGATGTATTTCGCAAAGAATTCAAGATGTTTGAAAAGCAATTTGACACGTTCAGCCTCATTGATATTTACATATAGTTTTGGGTGAACAAATCCATATAGTTTTTTAAACTTTCTGTAAATCAATATAAAGAAAACAAACATAACGCAAATACCAATAGCCCCAGCCCAATAGAATATCGAATTTGCCTTATCATGAAAATCACTCAAGGCAATTAATTGATTTTTGCTAATTAAAATAAACGCTTTTACTAATCCATTTAACGAGATAATATCTGTATTAAAATTGATTGTGTTAACAAATGAAGTAAGATTAATGAATAATATAAAGAGAGTGTATAGAAAAATATACAAGTTATGTTCAAATGCTAGAAATGACCTATGTCTCTTTTGTTGGAAATTTAATATCCTATTTTCTTGTCTGGCAATAATGAAATAATAGGAACCTAATAAAAGCAATTCAATAAAAATAACATGAATATTTATGTAATGCCTTGTAAGAAACCATTTTATCATCAGGAAGATAGTAATAAACAATATGAAAGAAAAGAAGTAAACAAAGGATCTGACATTGTCTTGCACGAACATACTGATCATGTCAAATGTATCGGCCTTTTTTGATATTTTTCTGCTATTAATCAAGATGATCAGAATAAACAAACAAAAAACTATCCTATTAATAGTACTTATTTTATTAATATCACTAAGTAATCCGGACCAGTTGTTAAAAAGATTAGGGAGGTTTCTAAATATATTAATTGAAAATGTAATTACAATAACTACCAAACTACCTTTGAATTCAGTTGTTATGAAATTTTCATAATATGATTTATGTTCCTGGCCATAACTCAGAAACTTATAAATGCCATAGCCTAAAACAAATATTGTAAAAAAGTCAATGAAGGATATAAAGAATTTGGTATTGTACATCGCGTTATTCGGAACCAGAAGGATCAATAAATAGGAAATAATAACTAGTGCCGAAAATTTATCCAGTGAAACAAAATAATATCGCTCGAATTTATAGAACTTACTAAGACTCTTGATATTTAGGTCCTTTAATATAAAAGGTAATAGAGCTATTATTAGGCATAATAAATAAGTAGATTGGCAATATATTTTAAGAAACCTGAAATCAAAAGGAAATTGATCTGCAAAGAAGTGATAGGAAACAGCAAGTATTGTTATGGTTAAAAATATACAATAAAGCAATGATGTTAACAAATCAAAAACAAAAATCCACGTAAGTTCTCCCTTCTGGTTAAAGCCGCAAACCTTACAATTATTATACTCATCTAAGGCTATCCCGCAAATTGCACAAGTATGGACAGGGACCAGTATTTCTTGGTGACTTGGACAAACATAGAAATCTTTATGACCATGCTGACCGGAGATTTTATCTGCATGGTTTATGCCAATACCGCAAATAGGACAGGCAAGATCAGTTTCCTTCGAAGCATATAACTTTTGATATAATTGCTCTCTTTTTTTAAGATCTGGATATTTATAGAAATAAAATATTTTGAAATAGCTAAAAATCTCTGATATCCTGAAAGCAAGTATTAGGAATAGGATGATAAGTAGTATAAATATTGAAATCTTTTTGGCACCAGAAAGGTCAGGACTTTGATAGGTGGAATTGGCCTGTATCAGATTGTCTATCTTTTTATTGTATTCTTCTTTTAAGTCCTTAAGGATCACATCATTTTTTAGAAGTGCCTGTAACTCCGAAAAATGTCCAATTTGCCAAAGTGTGTTTAAATAATGAATCTGATAAAACTCATAATTTAACCAGAATTGCGAATATTGGTGATTAAGTTCATACACCTCAGTATAATCACCAATATTATAATAATACCAGCTCTTATTGATTTCTAAAGGTTCAACCAAAAAAAATAGGTCATTATTGGTACAATAGTCAATAAATCCATTCATGAAATCAATATAGGAATTACTGGGTAGAAAACTTTTGAATTTATTCGTAAAGGAATTAAGAAAGATGTAATTATCAACTTTGCAATCTTCGGTAGTAACATTTAAAAATGGTATCAAAACAGCAGCCATATTCTTGAGTATCCTCTCGTCGACGTCCATGCTATCGATTGCTTCACACAGTATATTGATGTTGTATTTCTTACTTTCCAAAACGATTAATATCTCATTTCCTTCAACACGTAATTTAAATAAAGCACTATCCTGTGAGACTTGTATATTGCTATTTTCAATGAACTTATAAAAATCTATTTTTGACTTTTTTGGAAACCACGATGTTGGAATAATTTCTATAATTCCTGGTAGGAAAAAGCCTATAATAACTAATATTACAAATATATAAAGTACGTATGATTTGAGTTTCTCAAACATATTCTACTTTTTTAATAGATTTTCATCATATAACGATATTTGTAATCTCCAATTTACTCTCCAATGACCCTTTCCCATACCCCACCCATTTATCTATTATTTTCCCTTTCGGATCTATGAGAAAAAATGTGGGAATGCCATTAATTCCGTATTTGATGTAAGTTTCGCTGAAGGTTCCTTTGCCATCCCAGAGGCTGGTCCAGGTGACGGTGTCGCGGGTTAGGGAGTTTAACCATATTTCTTTTTTCGGATCAGCGGAAAAGCTGACAATTACTAACGAATCGCTGTATGTGTTGTGGATTTTTCGGAGTTCTCCGGCGGACTGAACACAGGGACCGCAATTGGCACTGGTAAAATCAAGTAAAATATACTTGCCTGTAAAAGAGGATAGTTTTACAAGTTTGCCATCCTTATCGAAAGCTTCAAAATCATGGTACGGATCTCCTATTTCCGATATCTTTTCAGTGAGAAATATCTCTATTTTTTTGGCATAACGGCTTGCTTTGATTTCAGGATTTAATTTATTGTATAAAGCCTGGATAGTATCTTTTGGTAAGTATTGCAAATAGTAGGTAAGATCGAGAACTGCCGTGTATGTATTTGTATGGGATTTAATAAAAGTAATCCTTGCATCCCGGGTTAATGAATCCAGTTTGTCAATCCTGGCCCAGGCTTCTTTGCCTTGTTTTTCCTGCAACTCGGGTGATAAATTGAAAAATGCCTGCGCCAGGGAATCGCGCAGCCTTGCAATTGGATTAATTATTTTTTCAAGATCCTTTTGTTCTTCCTGTATTTTACTGCCACTGATTTTAATACTCCAAGGGAGATCCTTTATGTCGCCATTTATGTTGACCACATCATTTTCTAACCAGAAGAAACAGTAATGCAATTCTTTATTCACTACTGCGGTCATCCATATAAAATCGGGGGGATCCTCTAATTTACCCTGGAACACAACTTTGTCATGAACCATGATGGCACTGTCAAAGTTTTCTTCGGTTGTGGAACTGTTCAGGTAAAATTGGGTACTGTCCGGGAAGCCGGTTAGCTCGGCTGTGACTTTATATCCTTCAGGACGATTACAGGAAATAAATAACAGGGAAGAAACAGTCAGAATGAAAAGGGAAGGCCATTTCATGAGAATATATAGGGTTTTGGTTTGCGGTGTTTAGTTCACCTCAGGGTGCGCACGGCGACCGTCAGTCACATCGGTTACCTCTATCTCTTATGCCCTATCACCCGCACAGAATTGACTGGCAGTTTGTTGCGTGGTTTTCCGAAATATAGAAAAGATTTGGGATATGGCCAAAAATTAAACTCGATTTTTTTAACCACTAAGGCACGAAGACACGAAGAATATTTTTGACGCCTGACGGCGTCTTTTATTTAAAACACGAAGAACACGAAGGCTTCACAAAGAACACTAAGAAGAACGGCCACGAAGGCACGAAGGCATGAAAACACAAAGCGCTTGGGTTTTAACACGAAGAACACCAAGAGCACGAAGAACACGAAGAAAAAATAACCACGAATGCACGAATTGAAGACGAATAAAAAATTAAAACGAATGTCATGAATGACTGCCTGCGGCAGTCCAAAAGCTTCTACCAGGGTTCTTATAACACGAAGAACACTAGGAATTGATGGCCGAGTTAAGCTTAGTGATCTTCGTGACGATTTCACTTAGTGTGCTTCGTGGTTAAAATTTTGGGCGCCGACGGCGCTTGAGTTTTAACACTAAGAACACCAAGAGCACGAAGAACACGAAGAAAAATTAACTCTGAATGCACGAATTGAAGACGAATAAAAAATTAAAACGAATGTCATGAATGACTGCCTGCGGCAGTCCAAAAGCTTCT
>DATGXG010000066.1 GCA_035299085.1 Bacteroidales bacterium
TACATTTTCAAAAATACAGGGCGAATGATCAATAGTTTCATTGTTTATTCCCCAGGTTCATCCAACGGCCCTGTTTGTCGGTATTTTTTATCTGTACTATTTCGGTTTATCCTAATATAATCCTTTATTTACTGCATAAAATGAATACGCGTATAATTTAACATAGAATCTCTTATATACAGGTTCCATTTTGATTCAATTGTTGTGATTTGTTCACTTCCGGGTGCGCACAGCGACCGTCAGTCCCATTACTTACCTCTACCTTTTTTCCTCTATCAACTTCACCGAATTGACTGGCAGTTTCTTATGTAGTTTTCGAAAGATAAGAAAAAATTTAATACCTGATTTTGGTATGCCTGAAAAAATGGCTAGATTTAAAAATTACTCATCCCTTAAAACTGCACCTTGATTAACTATTACAATGAATATAGAATTAATTAGAAAATTATCCAACAAGCCTCAGTTGTATGAAAAAGGGACCGCTGTTATGTGGACAGACCCTTATATTTCCAAACAATTGTTAGAAATGCATCTGAACCCGGATAATGATGCAGCAAGCCGAAATCATGGAAAAATTGAGAATACTGTAAATTGGATGTTAGAAAGGACTGGCAAACCCGGATTGAAAGTCCTTGACATGGGTTGTGGCCCCGGCCTTTATACAGAACTGTTTGCACAAAGAGGACATTCGGTGACCGGTGTCGATTTTTCAGAGAATTCAATTCAATATGCCATAGAACAAGCAAAAGAAAAGAAACTCAATATCAAATATTTTCATATGAACTACCTCGATCTGGACTTTGATAACCAGTTCGATCTGATCATCCTGATCTATCTCGATTTTTGTGTTTTATTACCTGATGAAAGGGATAAAGTATTGAGAAATATTTACAGGGCATTGAAAAAGGGCGGATTTTTTATCTGTGATGTGGTGAATGAAAAGAACATTGATAAAAAAACTATTTCACCTTCCTGGGAAATCCAGGAATCCGGATTCTGGAAGAATTCACCATACATTGCCCTCACAAACGGCTACCACTACCCGGAAGCAAAAGTGCTGGCCAATCATCATATAGTAATCACTGAAAAGACGGTGGATACGTATGTTTTCTGGAGCCACTATTTTGAAAAACATGATTTGGTACAAATCCTGGAATCGAAAGGTTTTAAAAATATCGAAGCATACGAAAATGTATTACCCGAAAGCAATGATTGCTGGAACGGCGAAAATGTGACGTTTTTTGTGGCAGCGAAATAGTGAATGCCGGATTACGGCATGACTGAGCCTGTCGAAGTCATGCCTGCTTCTTTACTTATCCCGGTGGCTGAGCTTGCCGAAGCCGAAAACACTGAACACCGATTTAGGATTTAAGTAGGTTGACCGGATGCCGGATGCTGGATACCTCCGATATGTGTTTGCTATAGGATAATCAAAGTCGAATCATTCTTTCGTGGTTTTGAAAATTGCCTTTTCATTCTCCGATCGGATTACTACCAGGTATATCCCGGGCAGGACGCAAATATTCATGTCAAGCAGCCGGGAATCGGAAAAATGCCTCTGTTGAATAACCCGACCATCCAATTCTGTAACGGCAACATCGAGTGCCTGGTATGTTCTTCCAAGGTCGATTTTGAAAGTTCCGGAATGGGGATTCGGATAAAGGACCACACTGTTCCGGAATGTGTTGCTGATACGGGTGGGGTTTGAAAATGCATGGCAGGCGGAGGTATCAACACAACCGAATTGCCTTATGATTACAGCATAACATCCGCTTTCAGCCGGTGTATATGTCCGGTCAACGGCTCCCTCAATAACCGTATTCGGATCATTGCAACGGATCCATTGATAACTTGCTTCGGTTGCATGGGCTGTCAGAACGTTCTGACCAATCGTCACAGCTGTGTCAACAGGGCCGATTGTCAGATCCACCGTCAGAATTGTATCCATGCCGGTAAGATTCAAGATGGTATCGGCATATATTCCTGACTGGGTCCATATATACCTGCCGCTGGGCGAAAGAAAATCGCTGCAGTTCATGGCTGCTATTGTTTTTTCGGGCAGGCGACCGACCCTGAGAATGCCGCCTTCGGGCTTGAACTCTTCTTCCTCCTGGGGGACTGCATTATTTTTATCCTTTAGGGCTTTTGCATGGAACCGGTTCAAGCTATTTTCTTTAACGGGAATGTTGAATTTAAAAATCATGGTATCCTTTACCGGGTCCCATTCAAAAAAGGCTCCTTTACCATCCGACCCTCCCTGCCTGGTCATTCCGTAGACTTTTCCATTATCACCCTGTACAAGAGTTCCGCACGGACTGTAACCCGGATCATCTGCTTTAAAATCAAAATCTTTTTTAAAGGTATTCGTGCTGCGATTATATTCATAAAGTATACCTCTGTCATAGTCACCTCCACTGGCAACACCATATAATAATGTGTCATGGCCTGCATCGAGCAACGTTCCGTATGGATTTATACCGGATTCCGCATCGACGAATTCATATAGTTTTGTAAAGACATTTGAATCCGGATCCCATTCAAACAGAACACCATGGCCATATTGCCCACCTTTACTGGTCACCCCGTAAAGATTGCTATCGCCTGCCTTGGTTAATGATCCGTAAGGGGATCTTCCGTTTTCAGTCTCATTGAAATCAAGTTTTTTGATATAGGTGTCGGTGGACGGATCCCATTCAAATAATACGCCATTGCCAAATTTCAGCGAATGTATCTCATGCTGATAGATGCCACCATCGCTGGTCATTCCATATAATTTACCGTTGTCCGCCAGGACCAGTGATCCGGTGGGAAACCGCCCATTTCCCTCTCCGCCGAAAATCAATTTTTTTGAAAAAGAATCGTTTTCAGGGTCCCACTCAAAAAGAACTCCAAAATCACTGCTATCCGCATATCCACCTGCACCGGCCATACCATATAGCTTTCCATTGTTTGCCTGTACAAGTGATCCCATAGGCCATTTTCCATTTTCATCCACTTTGAAATCGAATTTTTTTGTGTATATGCCCCTGATGGGATCTAATTCAAAGATAACCCCTTTATCGTTCAGTCCCCCTTGCGAAGTCATGCCATAAAGCTTTCCGTTATGGGCCTGAACAAGATTGCCTCCCGGATACCGGCCGTTGTCTGCCGTGCTGAAGTCATATTCCTTGGTAGATGTATGGGCCATATAATCCCATTCAAAGATCACACCCTTGTTAAAGTAACCCCCCTGTGCGACTCCGATGAGCTTTCCGGGCGATGACTGGATAAATGAGGTACCTGGAGAAATTCCTTCAGATTCCTTATTGAAATTATAGATATTGGTACAGGTTTCATTTACGGGATCCCATTCGAAAATCACTCCCCAATTAGATTGTCCGCCGACTGTAGTTGTGCCATATAACTTTCCGTTTTCTGCCTGGAAAAGTGTACTGATTTTTCCCGCACCGTCATTACCATTAAAATCATGTTTTTTTGTGTAGGTATAGTCAGCTGTGTCGAGCTCAAACAAAACTCCGCAACACATGCCTCCAAAGGCAGTTCCATAGAGTTTGCCATTATCTGCAAGGAGAAGAGACTGTTCGGGCATCCGGCCATTGTCATCTCCCCTGAAATCGAAAATCTTCCGGAAAGCACTGTTTCCGATTGATAAGACAAAGATTACCCCATAATCAAAATCACCCCCATATTCAGTCGTGCCATACAATTTACCCCCGGTTACTGGTGTCAAGGCACTTAAAGGTTGCCTTCCATCGCTGCCGATGAAGTCATGTTTTTTATCAAATGCGTCAGTTGCGGGGTCCCATTCAAAAACAACTCCCTCATTGCTGATCCCGCCATGGATCGTAGTTCCATAAAGTTTGCCATTTTCCGCCTCAACTAAAGAGCCGTAAGGATTTTTCCCGATCTCATCCTTGAAATCCAGTTTCTTCAAAAACAAATTTGTGACCGGATCCCATTCGTAAAGCACACCGCAATCATACAGCCCTCCATAGCAGGTGGTCCCGTATAATTTACCATTCGAGGCCTGAATCATGGTACCACACGGAGATCTTCCACTGCTGTCCCCATCAAAGAGGAACATTTCGGAATATTTGCGGGTAACAGGATCCCATTCAAAAATAGCACCATCACCCTGGTAGAAATCATCCACATGATTACCTCCTCCATAAGTTACCCCGTAAATTTTTCCGTTGCCCGCTTTGCAAAGTGGACCGACAGGATAGTAAGCGATACCATTACTTGTAAACTCTGATATGATGCTGGTATTTTCCCAGTTTTCATCAACCCTGAAAATTGTGCCGTTGCCATATTTCCCTCCCTGTTGCGTCATTCCAAAGAATTCGGTTTGGGCTGAGATGGGGATCGTGTTCCACAGGAGGAAAAAGAAGACCGGCAGGTTTATTTTTATTTTCGATTTCATTTTATTTTGTATCAGGTATTGTTTACTGGAAATAAACAGCAGATAATAAAAAGATTAGCAGGCCTTTCGATTACCATTAAAAGTTAGGGCTGAAATAAGAATTTATCAACTATTTTTGACGAGCCAACGGACTTGTTGTTCAGGAGACCCTGATCCATTGACAAACAGCGAAAAAATTCGGCCAAATGTGTAGCAAATGTTATGCTTGATACTCACTTTGGCCGAATGTTTTGCAGGTTCTCAATCTGTAAATTGACTGGCAGTTTATAATCCGGTTTTCGAAAGATAAGAAGATTGCTATAGACAGCTTAGTTCCGAATAAAAAATTCATCTTACTATTTAGATTTAATTTGTAACAAAGCACTTTACTTTATTTCGTAACTTTTCCTTTTTATCCCCTGATTTCCAATTAATAACCTAACTCTTGTTTGTTATGAAAATGCTCGTATTAATCCTGACTTTAATTGCTTCAGGTTTATATTGTAATGCACAACACGTAAATATTCCGGATGATCATTTTTTAAAAGCACTTATTGAAAGAGGTGTTGACACAAACGCTGACAGCCTTATCGATATTGCAGAAGCCGCAGCAGTTAACAAGTTATTCCTTTCGGGTTACTCAATCAATGATTTGACAGGAATTGAAGCCTTTGTTAACCTTGACACTCTTTTTTGCCAGCAAAATATGCTAACCACCCTGGATGTTTCAGGAAATAGTTCTTTACTCTATCTGGAATGCGATTTTAACCAGCTAACCAGCTTTAACTTTTCCGGTTGTAATAAGCTTGAATGGTTATCCTGCTCAAATAATCAATTTACCAACCTGGATGTTTCAGCATGTACTAATCTTGTATATCTGCTATGTCCCTTCAATAAGTTAACATCCCTTGACGTTTCAAAAAATGTTGTTTTAAGTCGCCTGGTTTGTTACAGCAATCAATTAACCGGTCTTGATGTTTCAAAAAATATTGCGTTGCATGAATTGGACTGCAGCAGTAACCAATTAACCGGTTTGGATTTGTCACAAAGTGATTCTTTGGAGTATTTATCCGTTAATGGTAATCAACTTACGAATCTCAATGTTGCTGCATGCAGTAATTTAAAAGGTTTAAGCTGTTATAGCAATCAGCTTTCCGGTCTGGATGTTTCCGGTAATTCTATACTAACATCTTTAGTCTGCATGAATAACCAGTTGACCCATCTTGAATTAGATCCCGGATTGTTTAATCTGGATTGCAGTTTTAACCAGTTAAGCGATTTGGATATCAGCAGTATTGATTCCTTAAGCGAACTTGATTGCAGTTCAAATCAATTAACCGGTTTGGATTTTTCATCCAACACGAAACTGATAAGGGTTGTCTGTACGTCAAACCAACTGACAGGATTGGATCTTTCCAATCATTCCGCGTTACGCATGGTAATTTGTGATCAGAATCAACTTACCGATTTGAATTTAACAGGCTGTAACAATATCATAACCTTAAATTGTTCCGGTAATTTGTTAACCTCATTGAACCTGTCAACAAACAACAATCTGATGCAACGATGGAGCAGGATCGATGGAATTATTAATTTGTCAGAAATGCCGTCCCTGGTTGAAGTTTGCGTCTGGATAACACCATTTCCCCCGGTGGGCGTGCCAGGTAATCTTATTGCTGAAAATAGCCCTAATATTCACTTTTCAACGGATTGCCTGACAACTTCATCAGATGACAGGGAAAAAGACATAGTATCCGTTCATCCAAACCCGGCAACGAATTACTTATTAATTAATGTATCAGACCTTACAGAATTTACAACGATTGAATTGCTTGACATGCAAGGTCAATCAGTATTGTTCCGTAATCTGTATGAAAACAGGAAGATTGCTGTAAACGGGCTGAATCCCGGGTTATATATTTATAAAATCAGGAATGGTAAAAAGGTGCATTCAGGGAAGGTGGTTGTTGAATAAACATCAACAGGCATAAAAAACAAAACCCCTTGAACTTCAAGGGGTCTCTTTTTCCATTTTGTGGTGCCACGTGTACCTCAAAAGTATGGTTTAAATAGATTTACGATTCAAAAAAACATTATATAAGTAATAGAAAAACAATACTATAAAGTAAGATAAGTAAAAGCGCGGAAAATTAAATTATAAATTCGTCGGCCAAATGTCGGCCAAATATTATCTTTGTGTAAACATTTTACATAATGGCATCTATAAAATTTCTTACCCGTTCTACTATTAATAAACCGGTTACCGTTTATTTACGTTTTATTCTCTCCAGAGGAGTTGATTACAGAGTTGCCACATCTGAAAGAATTTACCCTCAATATTGGAGCAATAAGAAACAGAAAATCAACGATGCCATTTTAAAGACCGATGTATTCACAGCCCAGGATGCCGCTGATATTACAGAACGGTTTTTTAAGCTTAAGGATTATATACTTAGAGAGTATGGCAAATTGTCCGGACAGCCTGTTACCCGTGAATGGTTGGAAAAAACTGTCAATGCATTTTACGGCACTCAGAAAAAAGGCGACCATACTCCAGAAACCTTAAACCAATATATTGACCGGTTTATTAAAGAGGCCAAAGCTGGAACCCGTTTGACAGATAAGAAAAGCCGGTTCAGTTATTCATATACGCATTCATTGACCGGCTTTCAATCTCAGTTCAATGAATATCAGGGAGTATATACAGAAAAAGCATTAAACGCTCTGAAAGAGAAAAAGGAAACCCCAAGGAAAAAGCATATTTTAAATTTTGGCGACATCAATCCGGATTTTTATAATGAATTCATAAAGTACTTCTATTCAAAGAAATATTCGCCGAATACAATAGGCAAGCATATAAAGAGCCTTAAAACAATTATGCGAACCGCTAAAGAAGAGGGATTGCACAATAATACAGAAACAGAAAGAAAAGCGTTTAAATCAATTAGTGCGCCTGTACAAACCATTTACTTAACAGAAAGCGAACTACAAAAGATTTATAATCTTAATCTGAATACATTGCCTGATTATGATTTGGCCCGTGACGTTTTCTTGGTGGGATGTTATACCGCTCAGCGTTTTAGCGATTTTTCACGGATAAAGCCTGAAAACATAAGGACTTTAGAAAATGGTAAAAAGGTAATTGACCTTATCCAACAAAAAACCGGCGAACGTGTTACAATACCAATAAGGCATGAGCTGGAAACTATTATGAGAAAGTATAATTATCATTTACCAAAGACATACGAGCAGAAAGTAAATACCAAAATTAAGAATATTGCAGCTGATGCAGGTATAACCGATGTTATTCAGATTGAAAAGAATAAAGGCGGGTTAAGGATAAAGGCCAATGTCAGAAAATGTGATTTAGTGGTTACCCATACCGCCAGGCGTTCAGGTTGTACCAATATGTATCTTGCCGGTATACCCGTAATTGATATTATGAAAATTTCAGGTCATAAATCAGAAAGAGAGTTTTTAAAGTATATCAGGGTATCTAAAGAAGAAACGGCAATAATTCTTAGTAACCACCCCTATTTTATTGGAAACACGTTATTAGTAGCTAAATAGTTCTTATTGTGGGGAAAAAAATGAGAAAATTATATGAAAGTGCTGGAAAAACTAGGGACAGAGTTAAGCGCTATCGTTCACTATATGATAAAGTTTTTGGAGACGATGAGATTGATAATAATAGTTCGCCCTTAAGTAATGAGTCATTAGTAATCAATGAACAACAGAATAAACTTATATTAACTCATAGGCAACAAGCTATTATATATTTTTTTAAAATACAGGCAAAAGTTGCAAAACCGTTATCAAGAAAAGAACAAAGAGAACTGGGAGGCAAAAAGCGCGAACAGGCATTTGATACAATTATGAATCCTAAGGGAAAAAATTACAAACCATTAACAATCAGTGAAATAAATTTTGTTCTTCCTATTTTAGAAAATTTTCCTGAGGCTTATAAATTAGCAAAGGAAAAGCTAATTGAATTACAAAAAAAATCGTAGCCCCGGTACGTACCCGGTATTATTTGCCAAACCAAGCCATAAGAGATTAATTAGCATCAATTATTAACCAATTGATGTTATGGAAAACACAATCATTTTATCAGGCGTTACTCCTGATCAATTTTTTGATCGAATAAGAGGGATTTGGATGGCTAAAAACAGTTAACCCTGATTCTTGATATTTATTCGAAATTTCAAGCGCATCTGCCCCCTTCGGAGTTTGGAGTAATAAATAGCTTTCTCTGTCTTTTAATACTTTGACACCATATTTATTGTTTAGCTCTTTAATTGAATTAGCTGAAACATCTTCTTTGAACTTAGCTACGAATTCATCAGTAACTCCCAACTTCAGCCCTGTATTGATGGTATAAATTGGATTACAGCTTTGAACATCATTCGTTTCTTTGATTTTTAAAAGATATTCTAATTTTGTATCAGATGGAATTGAAATTATTATTGTACTATCATCCTTCCAATCTATTATTTTACTTTTTAGGTCTGCACTTAAGGAGACTTTATTTGGATTATGTTCTTTGTTATGATCATATCGTACAATGAGCAAAGAACCTTGCTCATTGAGTGTAATTTTTTCATCATAACTGTAATAAAACTTTTGTTGAACTACGTTCTTAGCACTTATTAAAATTAATAAAAGTACTAGTGATCCAAAAAGGTAAAAATTTTTATTCATATTTAATTAGGGTTATAGTTTTAGAGCTTTTACAACAATTATTTGAGTAAAACTCGTAAATAAAACATCAGCAGTACACCAGTAAATACTTTTTTCATTTTCTTTTGCATATCTGTAATAGATACGAGTTTTAAATTGATATCTTGCCTCATTAGGAAAATAAGCAGAACTACGGTAATTTTCAAAATATGTCCATGGTATTTTGAATAATGTATCAGATTGATTAGTAATTATTGAAGCTGGCATTTTAAAAACATCATCAGATAAGTTATAAACTTCTAATGTATCCATCTCATTATCAGATATAATAATATATCCTATTCTATATTGATTATATATGGTACACGGAGCAAACCCGACAATATAACCATTCATTACTTCAATTTCTTCCTTTGATCTTTCACAGCTACTAGTCAATATTCCAGCGTTAAATATTATTAAAATTAAAATCTTATAATATTTCATAGGAGTTTATTTAATTCGATAAATAGTGCAGATAATAATATTAAGGCAGCCTTAAGCATTCTTTTATTAAATAAGTAATTAATGCAGAACGAACAAAACAGAAATTCCAGAATTGATAAAAGGCTTCTTCACCTAATATTTCATAAACCAATCAAAATTCCCAAAAAGAAGCTTAATCACTCAATATTAAATTAATATCTTAATATATGCAAATTTTGTTAGGAAAAAATGATTCTAAATTATCCTTTAAACATTAAAACCGCCGGAATAGGAACAACGCTACTCCAAAAAGATACTTTTTTCACCTTTTCAATGAAACCGTTATCTGTTTAGTATTAGTTCGAATAATTCAATTAAATTTTGGAAATATGTTGAATTTTTATTACCTATGTATGAAGGTAATCGATATATGTACCCTGAGGAATCTTGTTAAGCTATTGATAAGTAAATAATTATACTTTTTTGAATTTATTGAAAGGTATATTGTTTCTTCGTAGTTAGGAGTTATACTATGATTTTATATATTATAAATCAAAAAGGAGGTTAAGACCAGAAATTTAATGTTTTATTTTAAAATCATTTGAAAATCAAATGATTTTAGGGGAATTATTGTTGGTCCCCAGATAATACAGCATAAACCCATAGCTAATTTTAAACCCTGTAATATTAAATCAAAAACCTTAACATTAGTTTTTCTATTAATGATTAAAACTTGTTTATTTGGACAAAATGAAAAGTTTTTTTACGCGAATAAAACAAATGAAAATTGGACAATAAAAAAATCTGTTACCAATATAGATAACCGAAATTCCTATAAAACATTTGAAATTGAATTACTAGAGGATGGTAATTATTATCTCGGTGCTTGGTTAATGGGAAATTATAAAGGGAAGAATTTCGATTCTATAAGCCTCAAAATAAATAATGGGGATATTATATCGAAAATTTGCCCTTCAAAAGCAACTTGGCAATCAATCCTAGTATCGGATAAAAATAATGTAGCACAAAAATTTGCTCTAAAAAAAGGGATTAATACATTTACATTTATCAGTGCAATTCCTGAAATTCCACAAATCGAATTCATTAAAATATCCAAAGATTTAGAAAAGTCAATAATTCCGGAAAAAAACTATTTAGATTTCTTAAATCAGATAAAATCAAAAAAGATTCATTCTCAACCTGATTATATTTTAAATGAGTCTGATACTAATTCTTATAACTTAAAATCTGTTCTACCTAATCCTCCTGACGCTAGTTACTGGCACTATATAAGCGCCCCATGTAAGTATACTTGGTTTGTTGAAAAAAGTTATCTTCAAAATAATTCAATAACAATTACATCTGTTTCGGAAAATAACTATCAATATGTTTTAGAAGTTTTTAACGAAACTTCTCCTCATTTGTATTCATGGGTTAAAAAATCTAATTCAAGTGGTCAAATATCACTTGCAATTACATTCCCAGTATCTGGCATTTATTTAATCAGATTACGTGCATACCAACAAACTACACAAGGAATAGTAGATATTCAAGGCGTTGGTGGCCTCTTTACAGGAAGTTTTAGTTATCAAGATTGCCCCGTTACGGGCACAGGTATTGCTCATCCACATGAAACTCCGCATGAATACAATTATTTTACCGCTAAGTATTCAAACTGTGATCCAATGGTGTTTATAGAAAGAAGCAATGAAGCTCCTGGTAAAATAATAGGCTACAACGATGATTATTTTAATGCAACCGGAGATTTTCAATGGTTGTGGAACGCAAGAGTCAAGAAGGATTTTTCCGATGCAATACAATCAATGTTAATATCTTCTGCAAGCTCTTTCAATCCTTCTGGAACATGTGATATTTACATGCGATGCACAAATAGTTCACTACCTGGCCCAAATTACCCTAATTTAAAAGCAGATGATGCAATTACTGCAGCACCTGAAAATAATACCTATAACTGTGCAAGTTGGGCAGGAGGAATAACAGACGGATGGTATTGGGGATGTAAATTTGCTAATGCTTCTGGTGGCTCATGTATTGGTTTAAATTATGGCAACCCATATATGTGGAATTCTTGGGATAATTATTTTGCTAATTATCCTTCACCGCGATATGCAAATGCAATGAGTTATACAACAATAGGTGCAACATCCAGCAATGCTGATATAGCTCTTTGGTCAACTGATGGTACCATAGAACAACTTCAACACGTCTCGGTTAGAAATTATTCAAATAACAACCCACATGGGTATGATTGGGAAAGTAAACCAGGAGGCAAGATGCGGACATTTCATCCTCGTGACGCATTAAATGGACCAGAATATGGAGAAATTTTTGCCTATTATACCAGAATTGTACCTTCTAAATCTTCGGTAGATGAAACTATGACATTTGATCAATCAGTTGCATCAGGTTTAACAATCATTGAAAACGTTGAACTAACGAATCCAGAAAAAATTTTACTAAAAAGTAAAATTGATTCTAAGAGAGTTGGTCAATTAGAAAATTTCTTTGATAAATGGAAACAATCTTTGTACTCTGCAAAATACGCATATAATAGTAATCCGTACGTATTTCTTACAAGTGATGAATATTCTGAGTTAAATAATTATTTGTTGGAAAACGAAATTGAGGGAATCGCATTTTTAGCTGAAAAGTTGTTTGGAGATGAATTGAATCGTTTCGAGAAAGAAATTACATCATTATTATTATGTGAATTAGCAGCCAAAAATCATTTGAAAGATTTGGAAAATGTTAAAAAAGACCAAGTACTTAAAAGCTATACACAGGAAGGAGCATATAATGCTCCTACTGCAGAGAATATAACAAAAAAATTTATGAAAAGAATATTCTTTGACACACAAGAAATTATTGAAGAAGATTCATATACAATACTCAAGAATAAATATAATTCTCACGAATATTTTAATATTTATCCTAATCCTATTTCCGACATCAGCTTTATTAATCTAAAATTAGAAGAAGAGAATTTTATTTCTTTAACTATTTATAATAGCAATGGGAATACAGTTACAACTCTTATAAACAATCAGCTTTATAATTCAGGCATATATAACTTTGAACTTAGTGATGAGGGGCTAACTTCAGGCATTTATGTTTGTAGTATTAAAATTGGAGATCAAATTTTCAATAGAAAATTTATAGTACAATAATGTTAAATTTAAGGGTTGTTTTTAATATAAAATATATTATTTTACTCAGCGCTTTTCTGGCATCGTGTGAAAGTTCAGAAGATAAAAATAAGAATGAGTGGAGGAAATTCTTCTTAGAAACTGATCCTCAAACAAATTTTTATATCTCTTCCATGGCACAATATGATGAAGAAACTATCATATTTTCAACATATAAATATTTAGACAAAAATCCACTCTATATTGTAAGAAACGATTCTATGATTGCTATAGATACGAGTAATATTGAGAATGAATTATCTAATCTTAAAGTATTTTACAGTTCTGAGAAAGCAAAAATTTGGATAAATGACTATTGCATTTTATGTTACACTCCAAATTCAAGCACTTATCGATACTGGGAGGTAAGTAATATCAATGGTAGGAATTCAGGATATCTGAAAATGGATATAAACGGAGATATCTGGTCTTCATCTTATAATGGAATTTGGAAATATACTAATCAAAGGTCTGAACAATTCTTCCCGGGGAAGTTTTTTAGTGAAATATGTCTCGATAAGAGCAAGAATATTTACATAGGAACCGTTCCAGATGTAGATCAAAAAGGATACCTATTAAAATTTAACTATTACAAATGGGATACAATATATACATGTAATAGTAACTCATTTTGCATTTCATCAATGAGTTTCGATAATTCAAATTATTTATGGTGTGGAGTAATGAGTAGATCATACATCGGTAATGAATACGGCGGTGGTGTTATAAAGTTAGGTGAACGGGTTCAAGAATTCAATATACTTAATTCCGACCTTACAAGCAATTCAGTAGTAGAACTAAATATTGATATGCATGATAATGTTTGGATTGGTACCTATTCTGGTGGGATCTGCAAATTACAGAAAGATGGTAAATGGGTAAAGTATTATTTCCAAAATAACATAGGATTAGGTCAAAATTTTGAGCATATTTTAGTAGATGATTTTAATAATATTTGGGCATCTCTGCAGTTTTTTGGTTTGGTCCAATTCCAAGAATAACTTTCGGCCAAATGTCGGCCAAATGATCTTATTAAAAATAAAAAACCCCTTGAATTTCAAGGGGTCTCTTTTTCCATTTTGTGGTGCCACGTGGAGTTGAACCACGGACACACGGATTTTCAGTCCGTTGCTCTACCAACTGAGCTATGGCACCGCTTTTTTTGGAGTTGCAAATCTAAATAAAAATTCAATTCATCAAAACTTTTTTTACAAAATTATAATCGCATTAAACTACAGCGTTTTATGGCATTTGACTACTTTTGCATCCATTATGCCAACTAACGAGTACTTTATACATACCCTGAAAAACGGGATACGACTGATCCATAAACCGGCCAACAGCCCCGTTTCGCACATGGGTCTTTTTATAAACACCGGTTCACGCGATGAATATGAGAACGAGCACGGAATGGCTCACCTCATTGAACACATGCTTTTTAAAGGAACAGAACACAGGAAATCTTACCATATCCTAAGTCGCCTCGAAGATGTCGGCGGAGAGCTCAACGCCTATACAACCAAGGAGGAAACCTGCATCCATGCCACTTTCTTTGACGAATACTATGCCCGTGCACTCGACCTGATCAGCGATATAGCCTTTAATTCTTCTTTTCCCGAAAAGGAGCTTAAAAAGGAAAAAGAAATTATCCTCGATGAGATCAACTCCTACAAGGATTCTCCTTCTGAACTGATCTTTGATGAGTTCGAGGAACTGCTGTTCGACGGGAACCCTATTGGCAGGAATATCCTGGGAAGCGAGGAAGGATTAAAAAAATACACCCCCTCCGATATCCGGAAATTCATTAACCGCAACTATACAACCGACCAGATGGTGGTGTCGTCAGTGGGGAATATTCCGTTCGGAAAACTGGTTAAACTTTTCGAGCGCTATTTCAACGTGCCGGAACTAAAAGCTGCTGGTACCAGGAAACAGGTTACCTACGCCAATAATCCCGTCACCCGCAGGATCGACAGGAAAACTCACCAGGCTCATTGCATCATCGGCAACCTGGCATACCCGATTCACGACTGCCGCCGTCTTCCTTTGTATGTGCTCAATAATTACCTGGGAGGGCCCGGATCCAATTCACTTCTGAATATGTCGCTGCGGGAGAGGAGGGGATACGCCTATACAATAGACTCCATGTACACATCCTATAACGATACAGGTAATGTTACCATTTATTTCGGCACTGATAAGACACTTGTGGATAAATGCATTGACATAGTCCTGCGCGAATTGCGTCTGTTCAAAAGCAAAAAGCTCAGCACAATACAACTGCATAAAGCCAAGCGACAGGTACTCGGACATATCGCCATCTCCTCAGAAAACAATGAAAATTATATGCTCTCAATGGGCAAAAGCCTGCTCATTTTTAATAAAATCGAAACCCTCGGGGAAACAGGCAGGAAAATTCAGGCTATCCGCGCTGAAGAACTCACTGATATCGCCAATGAAATCCTGGACGAAAACAGGTTATCTTACCTGATATACCTATAATATGTTAAAGGATCCTCAAAAAATAGAAGAATATATTCTGAAATACTCATCACCCGAGGATGAGGTGCTCAACCGGCTGAACCGTGAAACTCACCTTACAACCGTTTATCCGCGGATGCTTTCAGGACATCTCCAGGGAAAGTTTCTTGAAATGATAAGCTTCATGATCAGGCCTCACAGGATCCTTGAGATAGGCACATTCACCGGCTATTCTGCCATATGCCTGGCTAAGGGACTTGCAGAGGGGGGCCTGGTTCACACAATTGATATTAACGATGAGCTGGCCGAAACAGCATTGAGATATTTCAAAGAAGCAAAACAGGATCACCTGATTAAAATGCACATCGGCGATGCCGTTGATGTTGTACCGAATCTTAATGAGGTTTTTGACCTTGTATTTATTGACGGCGACAAGGAACAATACATCGATTATTATGAAGTGGTTCTTCCGAAATTGCGGACAGGCGGATTTATCCTTGTCGATAATGTGCTTTGGAGTGGAAAAGTGCTTCCCGATTGCAGGGATAATGACAAAGAAACGATTTGTATCAGGGAATTCAATAATTTTATACAGAACGATAAACGGATTGAGAAGCTTCTTTTACCCTTCAGGGATGGAATCTATATTTTCAGAAAGCTGATTTAAAATTTGTTGAACCTTTCCGGAAAAGTATTGTTAAACACTCGGAAATTACGAAGTTATGGGTGCATACACCATAAGAGAACTCGAAAACCTTTCGGGTATTAAAGCACATACAATACGGATCTGGGAGAAAAGGTACGGCCTTATCTCTCCCCAGAGAACGTCGACGAATATCCGCACCTACCGCGATACGGAACTGAAAAAGCTTCTCAATATATCTATTCTTAACCGGAACGGACTCAAAATTTCAAAAATCGCCCAGTTGTCATCCGACGAGATTGTATCCCGGATTAACCAGTATACGCATGATATTACCAGTACCGAAAGCC
Source organism: Bacteroidales bacterium (assembly GCA_035299085.1). Taxonomy (NCBI): domain Bacteria; kingdom Pseudomonadati; phylum Bacteroidota; class Bacteroidia; order Bacteroidales; species Bacteroidales bacterium. Next base: position 16,228 of record DATGXG010000066.1, read on the forward strand.
AGATTGAAAATCTTACCCTGGCTATGATTGATCTCGACGAAAGGAGATTTGAACAGGTGCTGGCAAGAGCTGTTATCAAATTCGGTTTTGAAGAAGCTGTTATCAGGGTGCTTTACCCGTTTTTCATGAGAATTGGTCTCATGTGGCAAACTGATTCAATCAATATCACGCAGGAGCATTTCATATCAAACCTTGTACGGCAAAAGTTCTTTTCGGCTATTGACAATCTTGAAATGGTTGAAAAGCCTGAAAACAAACGCTTTGTTTTCTTTCTTCCCGAAGGGGAACTGCATGAAATCGGCCTGCTGTTTTATTGCTACCTGGTTCGCAAAAGAGAATACAAAACTCTTTACCTGGGACAATCCTTACCGTTGAAGGACCTTAGCGATATCTCGAAAACTTTTCCTTACGATTTTATAGTCACTTCCATTACCGCTTCACTGAATAAAAAGGGTGCAGCAGATTATATCCGGCTTCTTTCCGAAAAGTTCAATGATAAAACCGTTTATATATCGGGGGCCAGGGTGTTGGATTTTTCGCAGGAAATTCCCAAAAATGTAAAGTTAATCTCTTCACCGCAATCATTCCTTGACGAGATAGAAGCTCTCCATAACGCTTAACCGTTGCTGTCATTGATAAAGCTCACAATCAGCTATTAATTAAGGATATAAAGGTCAGAAAATATAATGTCTAAACAAAATCGCATAAACGTTAAACACTATTTTAACACTTTTTTAAGATTTTTTCTTATTTAGACCTTATTTAGAATAGCCCTTTGGTGGGCATAATATCTATGTATTTCGGAGCAAATTATATTGGATTGGAGGTGATTTTTATCCCCGAAAGTGGTTATTTTAAATTAATCTAAATAAAGAAAACTTGTTTAATGTTTAAGTAATGAGTAATTTTGATAGACAAAAATTAAACAACTTAAACATGACCGCAATAGAGTTCAATTATCAGTTGTCAAGTCTCAGCGATAGTCTGGAACGATTCGCGTACAGCCTCACTTCTAACAAGGAGGATGCCAGGGACTTGCTTCAGGAGACTTTTGTCAAAGCGATTTCATACCGCGATAAGTTTGCTGATGATACTAACCTCAAAGCGTGGACATTCACTATAATGAAAAACACGTTTATTAATAATTACAGGAGGCTGGTTAAGGCAAATACTACTTTTGATCATACAGATGATCTGTATTATCTGAATCTGAGCCGTGAATCGGGTGTTGAAACCCCCGAATCTTCAGTATCTGCAAAGGAAATTGAAAAACATATCGATCGTCTCGAGGATGAATTCAAAGTTCCTTTCAATATGCATCTGCAGGGATTCAAGTATAAGGAAATCGCGGATAATCTCGGACTGAAGATCGGCACTGTGAAGAGCCGCATATTTTTTACGCGCAAACGCCTTATGAGTTCTCTTGGAGTAGGATACAGTTAAAATTTTAGGTTTGACTTATTAATACAGTTTGGTTAAAATGCCCCCGCGTTGCGGGGGTTTTTTTTTCAACTCTTTTATTAACTTTGCACCACTTTCATAATGCGATTATTACATGAGCCAAACCTCCAGGTATACACAACGCGGCGTTTCCTCAAAGAAAGAAGATGTTCACCGTGCCATACAGGATTTTGACAAGGGCTTATTCCCCAATGCCTTCTGCAAGATCCTGCCCGATTTTATGGGCGGCGATCCTGAGTATTGCGTCGTGATGCATGCCGATGGCGCCGGGACTAAGTCGTCGCTGGCATACATGTACTGGAAGGAAACCGGCGATTATTCCGTATGGAAGGGAATTGCCCAGGACGCTCTTATCATGAATGTGGACGATATGCTGTGCGTGGGCGCCGTGGATAACATGATGATGTCTTCCACCATCGGGAGGAACAAGATGAAGATCCCCGGCGACGTCCTTATGTTTATACTGAAAGGATTTGATGAAACCATTAATCTTCTGTCAGGTTACGGTATTAACGTTTATCTCACCGGCGGCGAGACAGCTGATGTAGGTGACCTCGTGCGCACCATCATTGTGGATTCCACCGTTGTGTGCCGCATGAAACGGACAGATGTCATTGAAGCATCCATACAGCCGGGCGATGTTATAATCGGTTTAGCCTCTTCGGGTAAGACCGTTTATGAAAATGAATACAACGGAGGCATCGGGAGCAACGGGCTCACTTCAGCAAGGCACGACCTGTTCGTGAATCACCTGGCCGATAAATACCCGGAAACCTATGACGACCTGATACCGAAATCTCTTATATATACCGGTAAATACCAGCTGACGCAAAAAGTTGAGGGACTGGAAACCGATGCAGGCCGGTTGCTTTTGTCGCCGACCCGTACCTATGCGCCTGTTATTAAAAAGGTGCTTGAAAAATACAAACGCCACATTCACGGGATGATCCATTGCACGGGTGGGGGACAAACCAAGGTGTTGAAATTCTGCGATGACCTTCATATTATTAAGGATAACCTTTTTGATATACCGCCCCTGTTCAGGATGATCCAGGAATCGGCTGATACTGACTGGGATGAAATGTATGAAGTGTTCAACATGGGTCACCGTTTTGAGATTTATACAGAAGCCGCTCATGCCGAAGGTATTATGACAATAGCAGAGGAATTAGGCGTTGATGCAAAGATCATCGGGCATACCGAACAGGCTACAGGCAAAAAGCTTACGATTAAAAGCCCTTACGGCGTTTTTAACTATTAATTTGATTTAACAATAAGTTCATGAGTAAAAATTTGATTCTCGACAGGCTCGAGGGTGTAAAGGAAAGATTTGAAGAAGTTGGCAGGTTGCTTACAGCGCCTGATATCATGGATGATATGAAACGATATATCCAGCTGAATAAGGAATACAAGGAACTCACTCCCATTGTCGCTGCTTACAAGGAATATAAAAATACCCTGAGCAACATTGATTCCGCGAAGGATATCCTTTCCAACGAAAAGGATGATGAGATGCGGGAAATGGCAAAGACAGAGCTTGACGATCTAACCAACAGGGTAGGCCAGATGGAGGAAAATCTTAAGATCCTGCTTCTTCCGGCTGACCCCCAGGACAGCAAAAATGCGATTCTTGAAATCAGGGCCGGAACCGGGGGAGATGAGGCCAGCATATTTGCAGGCGACCTTTTCAGGATGTACAGCAAATTCTGTGAGCAGAAAAACTGGAAGATTGAAATTACCGGCGTGGCTGAAGGAACTGCCGGCGGTTACAAGGAAATCATCGTGAATGTAAAAGGCGACGGTGTGTACGGTATTCTGAAATATGAATCGGGTGTTCACCGCGTTCAACGGGTTCCTCAAACTGAAACCCAGGGTAGGATCCATACTTCGGCGGCTTCTGTCGTCGTGCTTCCTGAAGCCGAAGAATTTGATATCGAAATGAAACAGGAGGATATCCGCATTGACCGGTTCTGTTCATCAGGCCCCGGAGGACAATCGGTTAACACAACCTACTCTGCAGTAAGGCTTACACATGTGCCTACCGGCGTGGTTGTATCGTGCCAGGACCAGAAGTCGCAGCTCAAAAACCTTGAAAAAGCCATGTCGGAATTGCGTACAAGGCTTTATAACATCGAATACCAGAAATACATCGACAGCATTGCCAGCCAGAGAAAAACGATGGTTTCAACGGGCGACAGGTCGGCCAAGATCAGGACTTATAATTATCCGCAGGGAAGAGTTACAGACCACCGAATCAACCTGACCATGTATAATTTGCCAAATATACTTGACGGGAATATTGAAGAAATAATCAGTCAGCTCCAGATGGCTGAGAATGCTGAACGACTTAAAGTAAGCGCCTGACACGAAAAGCATGAATGCGGAACAGCTATATGACCAGATAAGGAAAAAGCAAAGCTTTCTTTGCATAGGGCTTGACACTGAAATGGACAAGATCCCGGAGCACCTGAGGCATGAGGAAAACCCGCTGTTCGAATTCAACCGCCGGATCATCGAGAGGACCCATGATCTGGCCATTGCCTACAAGCCGAATGTTGCCTTTTACGAGTGCCTTGGCGCATCGGGCTGGACCCAGCTTGAACTTACGGTTAATTATTTAAGGAAGAATTACCCGGAAATATTCATCATAGCCGATGCTAAAAGAGGGGATATCGGCAACACTTCAAGAAAATACGCCGAGACATTCTTTTCACAGATGAATTGTGATGCCGTCACCGTGGCTCCTTACATGGGATCGGATTCCGTTACGCCGTTTCTCGGTTATCCGGGCAAATGGGTTATTATCCTTGCCCTTACTTCAAATAAAGGGGCTGATGATTTCCAGTTTCTGCGGTCGGGAAACGAAAGTTTTTTTGAAACTGTTTTGCGGAAAACGGCAGAATGGGGTAGTCCTGATAATATAATGTATGTGGTGGGCGCAACCCGCGCCTCAATGCTTGTTAAAGTGCGTGAAACCGTTCCGCACCATTTTCTTCTTATCCCGGGTGTGGGCGCACAGGGCGGCGATCTGGGCGAGGTAGCCAAATACGGGATGAATGACCGCTGCGGTCTTATAGTGAATTCTTCAAGAGCAATTATTTACGCTGATTCAACAATACAGTTCGCGGAAGTAGCAAGGGCAAAAGCGTTGGAAGTTCAAGGGGAAATGAAGAGATTGTTGAAAAGCGTTATGTGAAACGAACGTAGAGACGCACAATTGTGCGTCTGTACCGTTTGTTTCATGTTGATTAAAAGCGTTTGAGGTTTGAAGAGACGCACGGCCGTGCGTCTGTACCGGTTGTAAACATCTAAACCGCTATATCATGACGGAGGATTTTCTGCATTTCATTTGGAAATACGGTTTATTCGACCGTGATTCCATGATTTCCGATACCGGTGAAAACGTAAGTGTTACAGTGCTGGGTGAACACAACGCTGATGCCGGTCCCGATTTTCTTAACGCCCGCGTGAAAATCGGTGATACCATATGGGCGGGCAATGTGGAAATCCATCTCCGTTCGTCCGACTGGAACCTTCACAAACACAAGACAGACAAAGCCTACGATAATGTTGTGCTGCATGTAGTACATCATTATGATCAACCTGTGGCCAGGAGCACCAATGAACCGGTACCGACAGTCATCCTGAAATTCGATGAGCGGTTGTATGATAATTATTGCAGTCTGCTCAACCAGAAAAAGACAGTTCTTTGCCAGGATAAAATCCGCGCTGTTGACCCGCTTATCATTGATGTATGGTTGAACTCGCTTGTGATTGAGCGACTGCAGCAAAAGACGGAATACCTGTCATCGCTGATGATGCAGTTAAAGAATAACTGGGAGGAAGTTTTCTATATTAACCTGGCACGTTCGTTTGGTTTCGGACTGAATTCGCTTCCCTTTGAACTTATGGCAAGGAGCCTTCCGCTTACCTATCTTCTGAGGCATCGTGATAACGCGTTGCAATGTGAAGCCCTGATCCTGGGGCAGGCCGGTTTTCTCGAAGAGGCAGTTCTCTTCAGCGACTATTACAGTCAACTCCGTAACGAATACATCCACCTGAAAAAGAAATTCAATTTAAAGCCTATCGAAAAACACATGTGGAAATTTCTTCGGTTAAGGCCTGTCAATTTTCCGACCATCAGGCTGGCCCAGTTTGCCAATCTCATTCACAATACAGAAAACCTTTTCTCTGCATTCATGTCGTGCACACGGGTTGATGAAATATGCAATCTGCTGCACGCCAGGGCGTCGATTTTCTGGGACACGCATTATTCCTTTGATACGTTATCACGAAAGCAGGAAAAGAACCTTGGCGCCGAAGCGGCTAATACCATTATAATAAATGCACTTATGCCTTTCCTTTTTATCTACGGTAAGCAAACCGGACGTGACGAAATAAAGGAAAGGGCCGTCACATGGCTCATGCAGATGCCTGCAGAAAACAACCGGATTACCGGCCGGTGGGAAGATTCAGGTGTCAGGGCGTCATCGGCATTTTATAGCCAGGGGCTTATCCAGTTATCAAACAGTTATTGTGCAAAAAAGCGGTGCCTGGCGTGTTCGATAGGGATTCAGGTGGTTAAGAAGGGCTAAAGGCTAAAGGTTAAAGGCTACAGGCTTTAGGCTGAAGGATAAAGGCTGTAACCTATAGGCTATAGCCTATAGCCTATAGCCTATAGCCTAGAAACAACTCCACCAGAAGAAAAACTTCAAAAAAAGAACAACCATTCAAAAATATTCTTACATTTGATATCAAAATAATATCATAAAAATATCAAATCATGAAAACTGAAAAAATCCTTACCCCATTGAATGGTTATCTTATGTTCCTGCTTGCATTGGTTGTTATTGCCACAGCTATCTTCGCCGGCGTGAATGAAATCATCTGGCTTCTTGTTACATGCATTCTTTTATTCGCCTTTATTGCACCCGGCCTGTTTATCGTAAATCCGAATTCATCTGCCGTAATGCTTCTTTTTGGAGCATACACAGGAAGTGTAAAGCAAAACGGGTTTTTCTGGGTTCTGCCGTTTTATAAAAGGATCAACATTTCGTTACGGGCCAGGAATTTCGAAAGTGATAAGATCAAAGTAAACGATAAAATAGGAAACCCAGTTTTAATCAGTGTCATCCTTGTATGGAAAGTAAAGGACACCTTCAAGGCCGCATTTGAAGTGAACAATTATGAAGATTTCGTTAAAGTGCAGACCGACTCGGCCGTTCGTAAGCTTGCCGGAACCTATCCCTATGATCATTTTGAGGATGAGAGGGCAGACATTACGCTGAGTTCCAATTTCGAGCAGGTCAACAACAACCTGGAGCATGAGATCGCCGAGCGTTTGCATATGGCCGGACTCGAAGTCATTGAAGCCAGGATAGCTTACCTTGCCTATGCCCCCGAAATTGCGCAAGCCATGTTACGCCGTCAGCAGGCCACTGCCACGGTTGCAGCAAGGAACAAGATTGTTGAAGGAGCTGTGGGTATGGTTGAAAGTGCTCTTGCACTGCTTTTGAAAAAAGGTATTGTTAATCTGGATGAAGAAAAGAAAGCGGCGATGGTCAGCAACCTGCTCGTTGTCCTTTGCGGGGACAGCCAGGTAGAACCGGTTATCAATACAGGAACTTTACATCAATAGGAAATGGCTGAGAAAAAACCGTTTGTTTTAAGGATCAGTTCCGATACCATGAATAAAATTGAGAAATGGGCTGCAGACGAATTTCGCAGTGTCAACGGTCAGATTGAATGGATGCTCAACAAATGTCTCAGGGAAGCCGGCCGGCTCAAATCGCCGGATCAGCCTGACCAGGCTGAAGAGTAAATTTATTTGACGAAAATATTGAATAATGAAAAAAAATAAATACTTTTGCAACTCAAATTTTGAATATGTGTATTTAATTAGAGTCTATGTATTTAACAGCAGAAAATAAAAAGGAGATCTTTAAATCATTTGGTAAATCAGAAACCAATACCGGAGCCCCGGAAAGCCAGATTGCCCTGTTTACCCAGAGAATTAACCACCTTACTGATCATCTCAAGAGCAGTAAAAAAGACTTTGCCACACAGCGTGCACTTCTAAGGCTGGTAGGTAAGCGCAGGCGGTTGCTCGACTATCTCCGTACACGGGATATCGAAAGATACCGTTCAATAATCAAGGAACTGAATCTACGTAAATAAAAAAGGGAAAAGGGCAATTCGGAAATTGCCTTTTTCTTTTCATACCAAGCCGTTCAGGCCAATATGATATTAATAAAAAGAAACTATGTTTAAAATTGTACAAAAATCGATCACCCTCGAAGATGGAAGAACGATAACCATTGAAACCGGTAAGCTGGCAAAACAGGCTGACGGATCAGTGGTTGTGAGGATGGGAAACACCATGTTGCTTGCCACGGTGGTTTCAGCAAAAGAAGGCGCGCCTGACAGCGATTTCATGCCTCTGCAGGTTGAATACAAAGAAAAATTCGCTGCTATAGGCAGATTCCCAGGTGGATTTCTCAAAAGAGAATCACGACCGAGCGATTATGAAATTCTGATTTCGCGGTTAATTGACCGTGCTTTAAGACCTCTTTTTCCCGATGATTACCATGCCGAAACCTTTGTTAACGTTATGCTCATTTCGGCCGACAAGGATATTATGCCTGATTCACTTGCAGGACTCGCCGCTTCATCGGCTCTTATGGTTTCGGATATTCCTTTTAAGGGACCTATTTCCGAGGTAAGGGTTGCCCGTATCGATGGCCGCTATGTGATCAATCCCACCTTTGCCGATATGCCAAAAGCCGATCTTGACATTATGGTAGCCGGAACGGCTGAGAACATTGTCATGGTTGAGGGTGAAATGAACGAGGTGAGCGAAGACGAAATGCTCGAAGCTCTCAGAACCGCTCACGAAGCTATTAAAGTTCAGTGCCAGGCACAGCTTGATCTGATGAAAGAGGCCGGAAAAACCGAGAAGCGTGTCTACTCACATGAAGTACACGATGAGGAACTCAGGAAGAAAATATGGGATGAAGGTCTGGATAAGATGTACCTTATTGCCAAAACTATTCCCGGTAAGCATGAACGCCATGATGCACTCGAGAAAGTAAGAACTGATTTCCTTGCTTCTTTGCCCGAAGGAACCGAGGTGAATGAAGCCCTTGTTAACCGTTATTTCCACGATGTTGAAAAAGAAGCCGTCCGTTCGCTCATTCTCAATGAAGGCATGAGGGTTGACGGCAGGAAAACAAATGAAATACGTCCCATTTACTGCGATGTGGATTATCTGCCCGCCGCTCACGGATCAGCCGTTTTCACCCGTGGTGAAACGCAGTCGCTCACATCCGTTACCCTGGGAACCAAACTTGACGAAAAGGAAATTGATGAAGTATTGATCCAGGGAACAGAGAAATTTGTGCTTCATTATAATTTTCCACCGTTCTCCACAGGTGAAGCAAGGCCATCACGCGGCATCAGCCGTCGTGAAGTCGGCCACGGCAACCTGGCCCATCGTGCTCTGAAACGCATGATCCCTGCTGAAAATGTATACGCTATCCGCGTTGTATCTGATATTCTTGAATCAAACGGTTCTTCATCAATGGCTACGGTTTGTGCCGGTACAATGGCCCTTATGGATGCCGGTGTTAAAATCAAACGTCCTGTTTCAGGAATTGCCATGGGACTCATTACCGATACCAAATCAGGCAAGTATGCCATACTATCCGATATCCTGGGTGATGAAGATCATCTGGGTGATATGGACTTCAAGGTGGCCGGAACTACAAACGGTATCACCGCCACCCAGATGGATATCAAGGTTGAAGGACTTACTTTTGAGATCCTTAAAAAAGCACTGGCACAGGCTAATGAAGGCCGAATGCACATACTGGGCAAGCTTGTTGAAGCCATTCCCGAGCCCCGTGAGGATTACAAACCACAGGTTCCGCGCATGGTCCATATGACCATTCCCAAAGAGTTCATCGGTGCCGTTATCGGTCCGGGTGGTAAAATCATCCAGGACATACAGGCAAAGACAGGCGCTGTTGTTAATATTGATGAGGTTGACGGTAAAGGTGAAATCTATGTTTCATCTGCTGACAAATCTTCAATTGATGCTGCCATGGCCAGGATCAATGCCATCGTTGAGCAGCCTGAAGTAGGAAAGATTTACAACGGCGTTGTAAAAGGCATTCAGACCTTCGGCGCATTTGTAGAGATCCTTCCGGGCAAACAAGGCCTGCTGCATATTTCAGAACTCGACTGGAAACGTGTTGAGAAAGTGGAAGACGTGTTGAAGGAAGGTGACCAGGTTGAGGTGAAGCTGCTTGAAGTGGACGCCAAAAACGGAAAATTGAGCCTTTCGCGTAAGGTTCTGTTACCTGTACCCGAAGGTTTTGTGCCTCCTGCACCAAGGCCTCCGCGTGAACCCAGGAGTGATTCGAGAGATTCACGTGATTCAAGGGGCGGCGGAAGAGACAGACGTCACGATCATGGCCGTGATCACAGGAATTAAGAGAAATTTCTTTTCAAAATGAGAATATGGCTGCAGGTTTCAAACCCGCAGCCTTTATTTTTATATTGAATTACAGCTTTTTATGAACAGCGGTCTTTTTTGGCCCGGTTTTTGAAATGCTCGAACCGTCGATTCGGTCAATCAAGGCTAACCTTCGACAGTATGGTTATTTTTTTTAACTTTGCTCAAAAATTGTTTAAACCTGAAGTATAAATAATTTAAAAATTAGCCAAAACATTTGTAAGTTTGTTAATAACCAGAATCATACCTAGCTTTTTTAATTTATAACAAATAATTATCGAATTATGAAGAAAATTAGACTGAACTACCTAACCCTTTTCGCCCTCGCCGCCTTGCTGATAAGCGGTTGTGCCGGCCTCTCCAAAATGAGGGATAATGCCAGCACGGTTACTTATGAGGTTAAACCCAATCCGCTGGTTATGCAGGCCGGTCAGGTTGGCGTTAACGGTACTGTTAACTTCCCGGAGAAGTATTTTAATAAGAAAGCTGTTGTTACGGCTACTCCAGTTCTCCAATATGATGGTGGCCAGGTAGAATATCCTACTGTTACCCTTCAGGGAGAAAAAGTAGAAGCCAACAACACTGTTATTCCTTACGCTGGTGGTAGTTTCAAATTTTCAGGCACTATTCCTTACAAACCGGAGATGGCTAAATCAACTCTGGTAGTAAAATATTCCGCCAAAATTAAGGATAAGACTCCTATCGAGTATGGTTCGGAAAAAGTAGCTGACGGTGTTGTTGCTACCGAAGCTCTTGTAAGAATTGATCCGATGACCGTGATGATGAAAGACAATTTCCAGAGAATCATTCCTGAAAGTTATTCGGCTGACATTCATTACCAGATTAACAAAGCTGATGTACGCAAAACTGAATTGAAAGATCAGGATATAAAAGACCTGGAGCAGAAACTCGCCGCAGCTAACACCGATCAGTCACGCCAGCTCAAAGGCGCAAAGATTTCCGCTTATGCATCACCCGATGGCGCATATGAACTGAACGAAAAACTGTCAGCTAAGCGCGAAACATCTGCTGAAAAGTATTTCAAGAAAGCCCTGAAAGACAATAAGATTACCCAGGCTGAAGCCGAAGGTTTCCTTTCTATGATGACAACTCCCGAAGACTGGGAAGGTTTCAAGGCCCTCATGGAAAAATCAAACATACAGGACAGGGACCTGATTCTCCGTGTTCTGTCAATGTATGCTGATCCCCAGGTTCGTGAAAAAGAGATCAAGAATATTTCTTCAGCTTATAAAGAAATTGCTGATGAAGTTCTGCCGCAGCTCCGTCGTTCGGTTATGACAGTGAATGTTGATGTAGTAGGTAAATCAGATGATGAGCTTAAGAATCTTGCTGTAAGTGATCCCAAATCACTCGACCGTGAAGAAATTCTTTATGCTGCCACACTGGTTCCTGATCTGAATCAGAAGGCTGCCATCTACAAAGCTGCAACTGAAAAATTCCCCGATTGTGTTCGCGCTGCCAACAACCTTGGTGCTGTTCTGATGCAGCAGGGCAAAACCGATGAAGCACAGAAAGCATTTGCCACAGCAAAAACGCTCAACGCCAATGCAACTGTGAATTCAAACCTCGGTGCCGTAGCTCTTGCACAGGGTGACCTGAAAACTGCCGAAGATCTTCTTACAGCCAATATGAGCGCTGGTGATGCTCCCAGCTATAACCTGGGTATCATTAAGATTAAACAGGGCGACTACGCAGCCGCTGTTAACTATTTCGGTAACAAGCCTTCATTCAATGCTGCTCTTGCACAGATGCTGAATGGTAACAATGACAAAGCCATTGCTACTTTGAACCAGCTCGGTGATGTAAAAGACGGTTGGGTATATTACCTGAAAGCAGTTGCAAATGCCCGTGGTGGTGTTGCCGACGCTGTTGCTGTCAACCTTCGCCAGGCTTTTGCTCTTGATCCTTCAATCAAGGCTTACGCTGCAAAGGATGCTGAATTGCTGAAAGTTGCTGAAAACGATGCAGTAAAATCACTGCTCCAGTAATTACGAAAAATATACTTTTTAAAAAGACGGTCCGAAAGGCCGTCTTTTTTTTTATCCGTCATTTTCAGTACTTTTAATGCACCCCAAAATCTTAAAATACTCTTATATGAAAAAACCGGTTGTTA
>DATGXG010000067.1 GCA_035299085.1 Bacteroidales bacterium
TTTATTTGGAGGTATTATATAAACATGATTTATACTTACTTTAAGATCATCAGTTGCCTGTAAAACCTTCATTCCCGTTACCCGCTGAAGAAGCTGGGATGTAATACTTTCTCGGGTAGGATCGAGATGCTGGATAATCACAAAAGCCATATTACAATTTTCAGGCATGTTGCTGAAAAACTGTTCAAGAGCTTCAAGCCCCCCTGCTGAGGCCCCGATTCCGACAATTGGAAAGTCATTGCTTTTCTTGTCAGGCGATGGAAATACTCTAACGGTGTTCTGCAGTTTTACCATTTTATCCTGTTTATTCTTCGTTTTCATTTTGAGGAAAGATAACAATATGAGGAGAAATCAAGAGACAATTGCGCCTGTTGCACTGTATACAAATCTAGTAACAAAAACTTACCGAATCGAAAAAGAATTTGAACAACGGTTTATAATTAACTCATAACCTTTGCAATTTTCTCACCCTCAACCGGTACCAAACAAACCGACACGGTAAACCAGCGCTTCTGTGGAACAAAATCCAAAAACAGTTCATTTTGTTCCACAGCCTTAAAAAACCGATAGTAAACTAAAATGCAGAATATCAGAAGCATAATCATTTTTGCTTAATTATCGCAACGATTGGCATAAACGCAAAAACGAAAATTATGGAAAACAATCAAAATATAAGCGGACACGAACCGATTGACGAGAGCAGGATTTATATGAATCACCTGCCTGAAAGGGAATACTGGTGTGAGAAATTCCATTGCAGTATGGAAGAGTTAATCGAAGCGGTGAACACAGTAGGAGTATCCTCTGAAGATGTGGAGGAATATTTGAAAACGAGGGTTTACAGGTAAATGAATTTGGCTGAAAGGAGGCTTAAACCGAAGGTTTAAGCAACAGGCCCGTTAGGGCCGGTATTATGGTAGCCAATGATATCTTCAACATAACCCAGAGCTCCGCCAGGAGCGAAATTATGGTTAATTCAGCTTGATTCACCATAATGCCGCTCCTGGCGGAACTTTTTGATTTTTAATAATTCAGGTATCTACCATAATGCCGCTCCTAGCGGAGCTTTTACGCAAATCAATTGCAACCTGAGTTATTCAGTCCACACCCTGAAGACAGGCTTTAGGCCATAGCCTATACCACAGTCATCTTTGAGCTAGGCGAAGTCTGTGACTTCGTCTATACGTAACTGATAGTTAATAATAAATTAATGAATTTACGTTCAGACGAAGTTGAAAACTTCGCCTGGCATTTACGGCCAAAGATTACTTAACTTGACTATGTGCTAAGCGTAATTTGTAATTACGCTTGAAATCACCTAGCGTTTAGACGAAGTCGCAGACTTCGCCTAGCACATTCTACGTATAGACGAAGTCGGAGACTTCGCCTAGCACATTCCCCTAAACCACGGTCATCTCACCTCTAAGTGATTGTTTCAAATTTTCTTTGATCCAATTGACATCCTTGCCGGCTCCTAACAGGAACATCAGTTTGGTAACCGCTGCCTCGGAGGTTATGTCGTGACCGCTTATCACGCCGGCGGCTGTTAATTTACGGCTTGTTTCATACAGGCCCATTTCCACACTGCCCGAAATGCACTGGGTAACATTCATGATAATGATTCCCCTAAAACAGGCATCTGAAATTGCATTAATAAACCAATCATGCTCAGGTGCATTTCCGGCACCGAATGTTTCGAGGATTACAGCATGGAGACCCTGAATATTCAAGGTTGCTTCCACCGTGGCCTGGTTAATTCCCGGAAATAGCTTCAGAATGACAATATTGGTATCCAGGTGCTTATTCACTATAAGCGGTAGTTTATTATCGTAATAGTGAATGGCACTGTAATTATATCTTATATGGACACCGCTTTCGGCAAGCGGAGGATAGTTACCTGATAAAAAAGCATTAAAATCCTCTGTATTGTTCTTGGTTGTCCTGTTGCCCCTGTAAAGCCTGTTTTCAAAGTAAATAGCAACCTCCGGAACAACAGGGTCCCCGTTTTTAACGGATGCTGCAATTTCAACGGCTGATATAAGATTTTCCTTTCCATCGGTGCGCAATGACCCTATCGGGAGCTGCGATCCGGTAAAAATCACCGGTTTAGCAAGGTTTTCAAGCATAAAGCTCAAAGCCGATGCAGAATAAGACATTGTATCGGTCCCGTGCAGCACTATGAATCCATCGATATTGTTGTAATTGCTTTCAATAATTTCAGCCACTTTAATCCATGCAGAAGGACTTATGTTGGATGAATCGAGTGGAGGATTAAAGGCATAGGAATTCAGATTATATCCGAACTTCTTCAGTTCCGGAACTTCCTCCAGTATATTGTCAAACCGGAAAGGCTTCAGCGCCCCGGTCTCCTGGTCCTGCACCATGCCGATGGTTCCGCCGGTGTAGATGATGAGGAGGGATGGTTTGTGGATCATTGTTTAGCTTTTAAAAGATCGTCATTGCGAACCCCGGTTCCTACGGGGTGAAGCAATCTGCCCGAACAGGCAGTACTTAACCAGAAGCAGTGATCAGTGTTCATTAGTCTGTAGTCTGTTAGTCTGTTAGTTGTATACTATCTGTATATATTATTTGGTCTGACGAAGTCGGAGACTTCGCCTAGCATTTCTCCATCCATAATCCGGCATCCGGCATCTGTCTTTGCATCGTCCTGCCTGTGCCGGCAGATTGCTTCGTCGCATTATACTTCTCTATAATCAATGATCGGTAAGGCTCCTCGCAATGACGTGCTCGTTCGGCCAGTATCCAGTATCCAGTATCCAGTATCCAGTATCCAGCATCCGGCCTGCTACATCAATCGCTAATCCTAAAAAGTCTCTCAGCGTTATTCGTAGTCACTGACGCTACTTCTTCCAAAGGTATATTTTTAATATCATGAATTACCTGAGCAATGACAGGTATATAACTGCTTTCATTTCTTTTACCACGGTAGGGGACGGGCGAAAGATAGGGCGAATCGGTTTCAAGGACAAGGCATTCAACGGGCATTTCTTTTATAACCTTTGGAAGCAATGAATTTTTGTAGGTAATCATACCGCCCACACCCAGCAGGAAACCCTGTGATGTCACGGCCTTTGCTGTTTCAACATCACCACTGAACGCGTGAAAGATACCTTTAAGTCCTTTTCCTTTAAAAATCTCCAATACGCTCAGAATTTCAGCAAAAGAATTCCGGGCATGGATCACTACAGGCAGATTGTAAGCCAGAGACCATTCGAACTGGATCCTGAGTGCTTTTTTTTGCTGCGGCAGAAAGGTTTTATCCCAGTATAAGTCAATACCGATTTCCCCGATGGCACAATAGGTGCCTGATCTCAACTCCCTTTCAACAATTTCCAGTTCTTTTTTATAATCTTCTTTCACAGATGTCGGATGTAAACCTATCATGGAATGACAAATTCCGGGATATTCGGTTGTCATTTGGTTCATGGCCTGTATAGAAGAACTGTCAATGTTAGGCAGGAGAATTTTATTTACTCCGCTATCAATAGCCCTTTGTACGGCATCCCGGCGGTCATTGTCGAATTCAGGAAGGTAGAGGTGGGAGTGGGTATCGATGAATCTCATGCTAAATTAAAATGCAAAGATACTTCTAATGTGCTAATGTGTTAATGTGCTAATGTGCCAATGTTTCAATGTGTCAATGTGTCAATGTGCCAATGTGCTAATGTGCTAATAAAAATCATTAGCATATTAGCACATTTGATAAACCTTCCCCGGCAAACACCGGATCATACCTTTGAATTCGAGGTTGAGCAAAAGGGCGGAGACTTTGCTGACCGGCAGATCACTGCGGATTGCCAGCATATCAATAGTGGCGTTGCTGTCAGACCGGATCAGTTCTATCAATTGCGTTTCCTCGGGATTCAGTTCAACAAACAGCTCTTTCTGCAAAGGTTCACCTGGTTTCGACTTCTGCCATCCCATCAGGTACTCCAGGTCTTCAAGGCCTTCCATCAGCACAGCCCGGTTAGTTTTGATAAGCCGGTTACACCCTACCGAGTACCGGTCATTTACTCTTCCGGGAAAAGCAAGCACATCGCGGTTATATGAATTGGCAATGTCGGCTGTAATCAAAGCTCCGCCCTGTTCACCCGATTCCATTACAATGGTGGCATCGGCCAGGCCGGCTATTATCCTGTTTCTTTTTACAAAATTAGGGGATTCAGGTTTTTCATCATGTCTGAATTCAGTTATCAGTGCGCCTTTATCTATCATTTGCCTGGCCACTTCCCTGTGTGACGAAGGATAAAGAACCGACAACCCGTGACCCAGCACTCCCACTGTTTCAAGATTGTTCTTCAAAGCCGCCTTATGGGCACATATATCAATACCATAAGCCAATCCACTTACAATAAGAATCTCGGGGTAACTTCCGGCAATTTTTTCAACCAGTTCCCGGGTCATATTCTTGCCATAATCTGTAGGATTGCGCGTTCCTATAATGCTTACAATTTTCGACCGGTTCAGGTCGGTTTTACCCTTTACATACAAAATGACCGGTGCATCCTCGCAGTGCCTCAGCCTCTCGGGGTAATTCTCATCGAGGTAAAAAAGGGTATCAATCTTATTCCGGGTTACAAA